>NZ_JBEXIA010000007.1:0-220747 GCF_040608335.1 Micromonospora sp. NPDC005194
AGGTGCCTCTGAGTGGAGTTCAGACTGTTCCGCGGGCGCTGGCGCTACGGGGCCTGCTGCCAGTCCGGTGCGGCCGGGCGCTCCGGGGCCTGCTGCCAGTCCGGTGCGGCCGGGCGCTCCGGGGCCTGCTGCCAGTCGGGCATGGCCGGGCGGCCAGCGTCCTGCTGCCAGTCGGGCGGGCCCTGGCGGCCGGCGTCCTGCTGCCAGTCGGGCATGCCCGGACGCTCGGGAGCCGGGTCGGCCTGGAACGCCTCCGGGGCTGCCTGCTCCGGCTCGTTGTCCGACTCGGGTCGGGCCGGGCGGCCGTACACCCGGGGTTGTGGCGTGGCGGCGCTGGTCGGCCGCATGGCCTGGTCGGCCGGGGGCATCACCCGGCTGGCCAGCGGCACCGAGGCGCTCGCCGACGCGCGGCTCGCCGCGCTGGCGGCCGACTCGGCGTCCGAGACCGGTACGACGGCGCGGCCCGCCCCCGACTCCGGGGAGGTTCGCGGAGCAGGCACCGCGGCGGCGCTCGCCGAGGCATCCTCGGCCCGGCCCCAGCCGGCCGGCTCGGCCTCGTACTGTGCGGCGGCTTCCGGGGCGTCCCGCTCGGCATACGCCGGCTGCTCGGGGATCGGGGGGTACTGCGTCGACGGCGCGTAGTCGGCCGGCGGGGCGGCGGCGAGGCTGGCGCCCGGCACGCGCTGCTCCTGCGGCGGTAGCGGCACCGCGTTGGCGGGTGAGATGCCGGGCGCGGGCGCCGGCTGGTAGGCCGGCGGCTCGTCGGCCCGGTCGGCGTCCCAGCCGCCTCGCGACTGGGCTTCCGCCTCGGCGCGGCCCCACACCTCGCCCGGCGCCCACGGCTGAACCTCCGCGACGCCGGGGTTGGCCTGCACCGGGTTGTCCGGGCCGGCGGCGGCCCAGCCGGGCGTCGCGTCGCTGCCGGGGACGCTGACGCTGGCCCGGGCGGCCGCAGGGCCGGCCTGCTCGGCCTGGGGCCAGGCGGTCGGTTCCGGACGTTCGGCCGGCTGGTCCTGGGGTGCGAGCACCCAGTCCGGCTGCTGCGGGCGGCCCTCGGCGGCACCCCAGGCGGCGGGCTGCGGGGCCTCTTCCTGCGCGGGCCAGTTCGCCGCCGGGACCTGGGCCGCGCCACGGGAGCCGGCCGACTCGGCCTGCCCCCAGCCGGGGGACGGCTGCTCGGCCTGCCCGGCGGGCTGGCCCCAGGTCTGCGGGGCCTGCTCGGCTGGCGTCCAGACGGGCTGGTCATCGCGCGCGGCGGCGGCGCCGACGGCCCAGCCACCGGACCCGGACGGGTCGTCCTGCGGGCCGGCTGCGCCGGCTCGGCCGGCGGGCTGCGCCGGATCGGCGTGCCACTCACCGGCGGGCGGGTTGGTCTGCCCCGCGCCAGCCCATCCGCCGGAGCGGGACGGGTCGTCCTGGGCGGCGGGCCACGCGGCGGTCGCCGGGGGCACCTGCGCGGCGCCCCGGGCGGCCGGCTGGGCCGGTGCCCAGTCGGGCTGCTCGGCGGAACCGGCGGCCCAGGCGGGCGCGGCCGGCTCGGGCGGCGTCCAGCCCTGCTGCGGGGGAGTCCATGCGGCGGGCTGCCCCTGCTCCGGCGCGGCACCGCCGGAGGCCCACGCGGGCTGCGCCGGGTCGCCGGACTGCGGTGCGGCGGCGGCACCCCAGGCGGGGTTCGGCTGCTGCTCGGACTGGGTCGCCCAGGCCGGGGCGGACTGGTTCGGCCGCGCGGGTGGCGGGGGCGCCCAGCCCATTTCGGGGCCGGTGGCGTTGTAGCCGTTGTCCGGCTGCGCCGGGCGGTCGCCGTACGGCGCCGGTCCGCCGGCGCCCGGTGACACCTCGTCCGGCTCCTGGCCGGGGCGGTGCGGGCCCTCGGACGTCATGGGTGCGCCTCCTCCATCACATGTCGGCCGCCGGTGCCGATCGGTCTCCTCGGCATGGCTGCCGGCGTCACCGGCGTACCGCCGTGCCGGCTCCCCGCACCGTATCCGGTGGCCGCACGAGGCGTCCAAGGAGCACCGGTCGTCACTCCCCGTCGCCGGGTGGTGTCGAGCAGCTTCTATCGGCTCGGCGTCGGCCGGGCCGGCGGGCGGCGACCGAAGCCCACCGTACCGGGCGCTGCGGCAGCACGGAATCCCGGTGTCAGGTGCTGGCGCAACGCCGATGGCCCATCCGGTGAGCCGGATGGGCCATCGATCTGGAGGAGGTGAGGAATGTCGTGGAGCGTCAGCTCATGTGACGCTGGGCGATGACGAGGAGTTCCTCGCGAACGGCCGGCGAGTTGGCCGAGCGCAGCGCGTGCTCGATGGCACGGGCGCGGCGGTTGGCGTCGCGGTGGTTGCGGATTCGCTCGATCATGCTCATTTGGTGGGTCCTCCTGGCTATTCGGTTGTCGGCCCCTGATGCATCTATTCAACCGCAGAACTCGGCCAACTTCCATCGATTATTAGGTGAGCTGGGACACCTGCCTAACAATCAAAGGTCAAGGGGGCTTGTGGCCGACGGTTTCGTCGCTCAACGGACACGGCCGGTGTGCCGGGCGTTAACCCGTGGCACACCGGCCGTGGCTGGCGTTTCGGACCGGTCAGGTCCAGGCGAGCAACGCCGCCTCGGGGTCGGCGAGGAAGTCGCCGATGTCGCGCAGGAACTTCGAGCCCAGCTCACCGTCGATGATCCGGTGGTCGAAACTCAGACCAAGCGTGGTGACCTGCCGCGCCTTGACCTTGCCCTTGTGCACCCACGGCATCTCCCGCACCGCGCCGAAGGCGAGGATCGCCGACTCGCCCGGCGGCAGGATCGGCGTGCCGGTGTCCACCCCGAACACCCCGACGTTGGTGATGGTCAGGGTGCCGCCGGACATGTCCGCGGGCGAGGTGCGGCCGGACTTCGCCGTCTGCACCAGGCCGTTCAGCGCGTCGGCCAACTCCCGCAGCGAGAGCCGGCCGGCGTCCTTCACGTTCGGCACGATCAGGCCGCGCTCGGTGGCCGCCGCGATGCCGAGGTTGACGTACTCCTTGACCACGATCTCGTCGCCGGCCCAGGTCGAGTTGACCATCGGGTGCCGCTTGACCGCCAGCAGCACGGCCTTCGCCACCAGCAGCAGCGGCGAGACCCGGACGTCGCGCCACTCCCGCCGGCCCCGCAGGCGCTCCAGCGCCTTCATCGCCCGGGTCACGTCGACGGTCAGGAACTCCGTCACGTGCGGAGCGGTGAACGCCGAGCGGGACATGTTCTCGGCGGTGAGCTTGCGGACGCCCTTGACCGGGATGCGCTGCTCACGGTCGGCGCCGAAGCTCGCGGCGCTCGTCGCGGCCCGGGTGACCGCGACCGGCTCGGCCGCCGCCACGGAACCGCTCACCGCCTGCTGTACGTCCTCCCGGGTGATCGAGCCCAGCGGCCCCGACCCGGTCAGCGTGCTCAGGTCGACGCCGAGGTCCTTGGCGAGCTTGCGTACCGGCGGCTTGGCCAACACGAGCCCGCCCGGCACCGGACCGCCGTTCCCGTTGCGGACCGGCTCCGGCGTGACCGGCTGCGGTGCGACCGGTGCCGGCGCGACCGGCGCCTCGGCCTGCGCCGGTACGGCACCCTTGCGGGGCCGGCGCTTCGCGGCGGTGGTACGCGGGCCGTAGCCGACGAGCACCGCCGTCCGCCCGCCCGGAGCGGCACCGCCGATCAGGCCCGGCTCGATCATGCCCTCGGCCGGGGCCAGCTCCACGGCCGCCAGCGAGGCCGCCGACGGGGTGGGCAGGTCGCCGGTGGGCGTGGCCGTGGTCGACGCGGTGGTGTCCAGCGGGCCCGCGCCCGGGTCGGTGTCGATCGCGATGATCGGCGTACCGACCTCGACAGTGGTGCCCTCCGGGTGGTGGATCGCCTGCACCTGCCCGGCCCACTTCGCCGGGATCTCCACCGCCGCCTTGGCCGTCTCGACCTCGACGATCGGTTGGTTCAGCTCGATGGTGTCGCCGACCTTGACCAGCCAGGCCAGGATCTCGCCCTCGGTCAGCCCCTCGCCCAGGTCGGGCAGGTTGAACGTCTTGATCCGGGACATGCCGCTCACCAGCCGAAGGTGCGGTCGACGGCGTCGAGCACCCGGTCGAGGTCGGGCAGGTACTCCTCCTCCACCCGGGCGGCCGGGTAGGGGGTGTCGAAGCCCGTGACCCGCAGCACCGGCGACTCCAGGGAGTAGAAGCACTCCTCGGTGATCCGGGCGGCCAGTTCGGCGCCGAGGCCGATGTTGGACGGCGCCTCGTGCACCACGACCGCGCGGCCGGTGCGCTTCACCGACTCGTAGGCGGCGGCGAGGTCCAGCGGGGACAGCGAGCGCAGGTCGATGACCTCCAGCTCCCGGCCGTCCTCGGCGGCGGCCGTCGCGGCCTCCAGGCAGGTCCGCACCATCGGCCCGTACGCCAGCAGGGTCACGTCGGTGCCGGGCCGCACCACCCGCGCCGAGTGCAGGGGGTACGCGCCGGACAGCGGCGCGTCCAGGTCGACCTGGCCCTTCTCCCAGTACCGCCGCTTGGGCTCCAGGAAGACGATCGGGTCGTCCGAGGCGATGGCCTGCTGGATCATCACGTAGGCGTCCTGCGGGTTGGCGCAGGTCACCACCTTCAGGCCGGCGGTGTGGGCGAAGTACGCCTCCGGCGATTCGGAGTGGTGCTCGACCGCGCCGATGCCACCGCCGTACGGGATCCGGATGACCATGGGGATGCTGAGTCGGCCGCCCGAGCGGTAGTGCATCTTCGCCACCTGCGACACGATCTGGTCGTACGCGGGGTAGACGAAGCCGTCGAACTGGATCTCGCAGACCGGCCGGTAGCCACGGATGGCCAGGCCGACGGCGGTGCCGATGATGCCGGACTCGGCCAGCGGGGTGTCGATCACCCGCTGGTCGCCGAAGTCTTTCTGGAGCCCGTCGGTGATCCGGAAGACGCCGCCGAGCTTGCCGACGTCCTCGCCCATGATGATGACCTTGGGGTCGGTCTCCAGGGCGCGGCGCAGGCCGGTGTTGAGGGCCTTGCCGAGGGTGAGCGTCTCCGTGGCCATCAGTGGGCGCTCCCCTCGAACGACTCCATGTAGCGGTTGAACTGCGCACGCTGCTCGTCGAGCAGCGGCGACCCGTTGGGGTAGACGTGGTCGAACATCGTCACCGGCTCCGGGTCGGGCATGGTGAGCACCCGCTCGCGCAGGTGCACCGCCTCGCGGCGGGCCTGCTCGTCGACCTCGGCGAAGAAGGCCGCGTCGGCGATCTGCTGCTTCTCCAGGAAGGCCTTGACCCGGATGATCGGGTCCTTGGCCTGCCACGACTCCACCTCGCTGGCGATCCGGTAACGGGTCGGATCGTCGGAGGTGGTGTGCGCGCCCATCCGGTAGGTGTACGCCTCGATCAGGCTCGGGCCCTGCCCGTGCCGGGCGTTGTCCAGCGCCGTGCGGGTGACCGCGTACGACGCCAGCACGTCGTTGCCGTCCACCCGTACGCCGGGGAAACCGAAGCCGGCGGCCCGCTGGTAGAGCGGGACGCGGGTCTGCCGCTCCAGCGGCTCGGAGATCGCGTACTGGTTGTTCTGGCAGAAGAAGACCAGCGGCGCGTTGAACACGCTGGCCCAGACGAACGCCTCGTTCACGTCGCCCTGGCTGGTCGCCCCGTCGCCGAAGTAGGCGATCGCGGCCTCGCCGTCATCGGTGCCGACCTTGCCGTCCATGGTGATGCCCATGGCGTACCCGGTCGCGTGCAGGGTCTGCGCGCCGATGACGATCGTGTACATGTTGAACTTGAACTCGTTCGGGTCCCAGCCGCCCTGGTCGACGCCGCGGAACAGACCGAGCGGCATGATCGGGTCGATGCCCCGGCAGTAGAGGACGCCGTGCTCCCGGTAGGTCGGGAAGGCCATGTCCTGCGTCCGCAGCGCGCGCCCGGAGCCGACCTGGGCGGCCTCCTGGCCGAGCAGGCTGGCCCAGAGGCCCAGCTCGCCCTGCCGCTGGAGCGCGGTCGCCTCGGCGTCCAGCTTGCGGACCAGCACCAGGTCGCGGTAGAGCCCGCGGTACTCCTCGTCGGTGAAGTCGACACGGTACTCGGTGCCGTCCGGCCCGGTGGCGCTGTCGATCCGCTCGCCTTCGGGGGTGAGCAGCTGCACCAGCTCGGGGTCGCCGGTCGCGCCCTTCTTGGAGCGGGGAGCTGCCCGCCTGCTGCGGGTGGTGCCCCCGGGGTCGCCCTTTGCCATCGGTCTCTCCCTGTCGTGTCTGCGTCGGCACCGGGGGATCACCCGGCCACGCAACTCGTGCGCCTGCCCGGCTGCTGCCGGACCGGTTCCTGGCGGCCGCGCCTAGCCCCGGTGGGGGTTGCCGCGCGGCGTGAGCCGGGTTCTGGCCGAACCCGGTTCGGGAGCGCCGGCGCCGGGCCGCGCCTGCCGCGAGGGTGCGCGGAGGTCACGGCTGCGTTGCCGTCGTGCTCCATATTCGCAGAGCAGGTGAGCGCGCCCACAGTACGCCCGCCTTGCATTCCGACCGCCTACGGTTTGATGTTCTTTGTCGCCATCGTGCCGCCCTGCGTCTACCAGGCAATCCGGTGATGATTCGTCACCGTTCGGGCAGTGCCGCGTGTCGACACGCGGTGGATGTTGGCTGACGGAGGGTGACTGGGTGAGGCTGATTACCGCAAGAACATGCCGATCGGGTGATTAGCCGGATTCCCACCGGTGAACGCCCCCGGCGTGCCTCGGACGGCGACGACAAGGGGTGTGCGGTGGACGAGCCAGGTGACGGTCCCGGCACACCCATGCTCGGACGCCACCGGTCGCCAGGCGGCTACCGCCGGGTGATCGGGTCACACCGGGCACCCGGCGCGGGCGGCCCCTCCCGGGGTTACCTGCTCACCGTCGCACTGTTGGCCGGCACCGCGTCGATGCCCGTCCTCGCCGCGGTCAGCGCGGGCTCGGCCACCCCGGGCAGCAGCGCGCTACCGGACACCAGCACCCCGTTCATCCCGACCCCGTCGGTCGGGCCGGTGGTCATCCCGATGCCGGTGACCAGTCAACCGCCGCCGGTCGCGCTGCCGGCACCGGGCACACCCAGCGCCGGCCCGACCGCGACCGCCGACTGGGTGCCCGCCGCTCCCTGGCGTCTCCCGGACGAGTCGTGGTCCGGCCCGACGGCCGACGACCGGCTGCCCGCCCGTCGGATGGTGCCCGCGCCACCGGCGCCGCGACCCACCCGGAGCGCCCCGCCGGCCGCGCCCCCGCCCCCGCACCCGACCAGCCCGTCGCCGTCGCCGGCGCCGACCGGGTCACCGGACCCGGACCCGACCGAAACGCCCACGCCGAGCCCGACACCGACCGACGCGGCGACACCCAGCGCGACCGATCCGTCGACGGCCACGGCCGTCCCCACCAGCACCCTCCCCGCACCCGCCAGCACATCCCCGCCGTCGGCCACGCCCGGCCCGTCGGCCACGCCCGGCCCGTCGGCCACGCCCGGCCCGTCGGCCACGCCCGACCCGTCGGCCACCCCTGGCCCGTCGACCATGCCCGGCCCGCCGACCACCCGGCCCGAGCCGACCACCCCGCCGTCGCCGCACGCGCCGACCTCCCGGATGCCGTCGTCGGTCACCGCGCGACCACCGGTCACGCCGCCCACGTCGGCCGACCCGGCGACGCCAACCGGGCGTCCGTCGCCGGCCGGACCCACGCGTCCCACCCAGTCCCCGGCGGTACGGTGACGAGCAGGCGTCGCCGAGACGGCGGTGGTCAGCGGTAGGCGCGTACCGGAGGGGGTGGCGTGGGCGGCGGTGTGGAACCCCGCCCGGTCGCCGCCCGGCCCGGTCCAGGGCTGCGGGTCGCCCGACTGGTCACCGAGCTGACCGCCCCGGCCGTGCTGGTGTCGCTGCTGATGGTCGCCGTGAGCTGGCACAGCACCCGGGGCAGTGCCCGCGGCCTGCTCTGGGGTCTGCTCGCGACGCTCTTCGTCACCGGCATCCCGTTCGCCTTCATCGTCGGCGGGGTCCGCCGCGGTCGGCTCACCGACCACCACATCGGCCGTCGGGAGCAGCGCCGGGTGCCGCTGCTGGTCGGCCTCGGCTCGGTCGCCGCCGGGCTCGCCCTGCTCGTCGTCCTCGGCGCGCCCCGGCCGTTGCTGGCGCTGGCGGTGGCCGGGCTGGTCGGACTGGTGGTCGCCGTGTCGGTGAGCCACTGGTGGAAGATGTCGATCCACTCGGCGGTCTCCGCCGGCACCCTGGTCATCCTGGCGCTGACCTTCGGGCGCGGGTTCCTCGTCGCCGCGCCGCTGTTGGCCGTGGTCGGCTGGTCCCGCGTACGCCTGCGGGATCACACCGTCTCGCAGGTGCTCGCCGGCGGTGTGCTCGGCGCGCTCATCGCCGCGGTCGTCTTCGGTCTGCTGCGCTGAGCGACCGTCGCCGGGCGGGCGGCGTGGTGCCGCCCGCCCGGCGGCCGTCAGGCGCCGTCGTCGGCGAGGCGGTGCCGGTTCGCCTCGATCCAGGCGTCCAGCGCGGCCGGGTCGTCCGGGTCCACGCCGTCGGCCATCAGTTGCGCGACCGCGGCCGTGGCCGGGCTGCGCCGCTCGCCGGTGGAGTAGAGCCGGGCGAACTCCGGCACCATCTCCTCGATCGCCTCGTCGGTGCGTGTCGCGGCCGCCTCGGGCAGCCCGCGCTGGCGCGACGCGTACCGGGCCCAGGCGCGCAGCACCCGGGGCAGCATCGCCGCGTCGTCCATGTCCAGCACGGCGCGGCGGTGCACCCAGTCGAGCAGGAAGAGCCCGGCCACGGCCGGGCTCCACCGCATCGGGTCAGCGTCCGGGAAGCTCGCCGAGTGGTCCAGCAGCAGGCTCAGGCAGAAGTGCAGCGAGGCGAGTTCCGGGCCGTCGACGCTGTCGAGCCCGAACCGGGCGGCCTCCGGCGCCGCCAGGAACCGCCGGACCAGGTCGGTGCGCTCGGCGGCGGACAGCGGCTCGACCTCCGCCGGGCCGGTCGGGTCGGCTGCCGTGGGGAGTAGCGCCAGCCGGGCGCCGACCAGCGCGCGGTCGGTGGAGAGCGAACCCTCGCCGGGCAGCTCGGTCAGGTCGTCGGTGACCGAGAGGTGCCGGGCCACCTCGCCCCGCAGCCGGGACGGGTCCTCGGTGCGGAACCAGGTCAGCTCGTCGTCGGCGCACATCTGCCGGACCTGGTCCAGGATCCGCTCCGCCGGCCCGCCGACGAAGATGTCCTTGGTGATCCCGATGTTGTGGTCGACCAGGGCCACCAGGGCGTGCTCCGGGCCACCGGCCGCGTCGTCGTACGCGAAGGTGGCGAGGTAGGAGGTCTGGTCGCCGTACACGTCGCCGTACGCCCAGCTGCCGGTCAGGTGCACCCGGCCGAGCTGCCCGGACCAGGCGGGCGCCTGGCTGCCCGGACGCACCCGCTCGGTGCCCTCGGCGGTCGGGACGAGCGTGGCGAAGACCTGCCGGATGGTGGTCGCCGCCGCGATCCGGCGGCGGGCGGTGGCGGCGAGGAACCCGGTGACGAACTCCCGCACGGCGGTGTCGCGGTCGGTCTCCGCGATCGCGTAGACACTGCCCAGCAGCGCGCTGCCGAGCATCTCGGCGTCGAGGGCGGACTCCAGCTTGGTCACGTCGCGTGCGGCGTGCAGCACCGCGTCGTAAGGGGTCTGAGGCGTGGCCATGCTCCGACCCTACGCCGGTCGGGGCGTACCAAGCGGCGTCAGCGGCGGGCGGCGTCCCGCAGCGCGTCGCGTGCCTGCGCGTAGGAGGCCAGCACGATCCGCACCGGGGCGAGCACGTACTCCGCGCCGACGTCGGCGACCTTGGCCGTCAGGCGCTGCTCGGCGCGGGCGCGGGCCCGCCGGGCGGCCCAGCGCACCACCGGGCGGGTCACCGCCGCCACCAGCAGCCCGGCCAGCAGGCCGCCGAGCAGCAGCAGGGTGGGCAGCGGCACCTGGCCGACCATCGGGTTGTCCAGCGCGGGCAGGCCGAGCGCCCGCAGCGCGTAGCCGAGCACCAGCCAGCCCAACCCGACCACGGCGGCCAGGGTGACCAGCCACTGCACACCGCCGACGACCCGCCACCAGAGCGGTCGCCGGCCCAGGCCGAGGTCGGTGCCGGCGATCGTCCGGTCCAGCGCGTCCGGCAGGTCGCCCAGGCGGGACCGGGCGGCGGAGGTGACCGCCGCCGGCCAGGCGGCGGGCAGGTCGGCGGCGGCCCGGTCGGCCACCGCGCGGATCGCCAGGCCGAGCGCCGAGCGTTGGGTGGCGGTCGGATCGGGCACCGAGGTCGCCGCGACCAGGCTCTCCGCCGGGTCGGCCGCGCCGCCGGTCGGGCCGGGCAGGTGCAGCCGGCGCAGCGGGTCGGGTCGGAGCCGGCGCCAGCCCCGCACCACCGGCCAGCCGGTGGCCGCGCCGGCCCGATGCCGGTACGCCTGCTCCACCGCCTCGGTCACCGCCGGCACACCGGCCGTGCCGGCCAGCGCCCGGTTCAGCGCGGCGACGGCCGTTCCGTCCGGGCCACCGGCCGGTCGGGCCGAGCCGACCAGCTCGTCCAGGCCGGCGACGACCGAGTCGACGTCGCCGGCCAGCCGACGCAGGGCGGCCTGCCGCTCGGCGACCGTACGCTCCAGCGCGGTGCGCAGCCCGACCATCCCGGCCGGGTCGATGGCGGTGGTGGCGAGCAGTGGCACGCCGGTCAGCCCGTCGGAGTCGAGCAGCCGGCGCAGGTCGTCCAGGACGCGGGGTAGCTCGGTCGGTGGCAGCCGGTCGGCCTGGTTGAGCACGACCAGGGTGACGTCGCGGTGCCGGTGGAACTCGCGCAGGTAGCTGTCGTGGATGACCCGGTCGGCGTACTTCTGCGGATCGACCACCCAGACCACCTGGTCGACCAGGCCGAGCAGCCGGTCCACCTCCAGCCGGTGGGACCGCTGCACCGAGTCGAAGTCGGGCAGGTCGAGCAGGATCAGCCCGTGCAGCGCCGTCTCGTCGTCCGCGTCGAGCGCGCTCTCCCGGACGAAGCGGTGCCGGGGCAGCACCCCGGTCCAGTCGAGCAGCCGGTTGGCGCCCTCCAGCGGCCCCCACACGCACGCGTGCGTCACGCCGGTGGTCGGCCGGCGGACCCCGACCGGGGAGAGTTCCAGCTGGGCCAGCGCGTTGAACAGGCTGGACTTGCCGCTGCCGGTGGCGCCGGCGAGGGCCACCACGGTGTGATCGCGGGACAGGGCGAGCCGGGTGCCGGCCCGTTCGACCAGGGTGTGCGCGGGCACCAACTCGGAGTCCGGCAGCAGGCCGTCGACGGCGGTCAGGAATCGGCGTACGGCCTCCAGGCGGGCGATCAGCGCGTCCGGGTCGACCCGCTGGTCGCCGCGGAACGCCTCGCGTACCCGGCCGGCGATGTTGGTCACCGCGAACCCTCCTCGTCGCCGACCGGCAGGGTGCCGTCGCCGGTGGCCAGGCCGCTGCGGTGCCGGGCCAGCTCGACCCGTCCGGCGGCCCGCCGCAGCGCGTCACCGGCCGCCTCGGCGGGTCGGGCTTCGGCGGTGCGGGTCAGGAAGCGGTCCGCCTCCGCGTCCAGCAGCGTCCGGACCCGCGCCACCAGGTCGACCCGGGCCTTCGCGGCGAGGGTACGCACCGCCTGGTCGCCGAAGATCGCCTGGAGGACAGCCTGCGCGGCGACCGTCGTACCGGCCCCGGTGGCCAACTCCAGCCCGGTGGGGATGAACGCGGTCGAGGCGAACACGGCGATCATCACGGCCAACCCGGTGGCGTTCACCGCGTACGCGGCGGTGCGGGCCACGAACCGCTTGTCGCCGCCCTCGACCCGGACCAGCTCCAGCACGCCGCGTTGCCAGTCCCGGACCATCCGTTCGGCGCGTTCGGGCAGGTCGTCGCTCGGGTGGGCGAGCCCCGGCTCGAGCAGGTCCGCTCCCGCCGGGTGTGCCTTCCACCCGGTGTACGCGGATTCGGCGGCCTCGGACGCGACGCCCCGCAGCAGGGTGACGAGCTGCGACTCGATGGCGTTGCGCAGCTCGGCGGCCGGCGCGGGCCGGCCGGTGACGGCGGCCACCACCCGGTCGCGGAGTCGCCCGATGCGGGCCTCCAGCGTGCGGAAGAACTCGCCGGTGCCGACGAACTCCTGCCAGCGGGCCAGCACCTCACCGCGGAGCAGTCGGCCGTCCTGCAGGCCCTGCTCGACGGTCCGCTCGGCACCCCGGTACGCGGCCCGGACCCGTTCGTCCAGCCCGTCGGCGGCGGTGACCTGCTCGTCGGCCGCGTCGGCCAGCTCCTCGACGGCGGGGTGCAGGGCGGCCAGCGCGCCGTCCAGGGTCTGCCGGACCACCGCCGCGCGGGCGTCCGCGTCGGCGGCCAGCCGGGCGAACCAGTCGGCCAGCGGCGCCGTGACCCCCTCGGGCAGCAGCCCTTGACCGTCGACCCAGGTCTCCGGGAGGACGAACAGCGGCGCCCGGCCCAGATCCTGCGCGGCGAGCATCTCGGCCAGGTGCGCGGCGATCTCGTCGCTGGCCTCGGCGGGCACCCGGTCGAGCACCATGGCGATCACGGCGCCCCGGGCCCGCGCGCTGCGCAGCAGCTCCCACGGCACCGCGTCGGCGTACCGGGCGGCAGTGGTGACGAAGAGCCAGAGGTCGGCGGCGGCGAGCAGTTGGCTCGCGAGCGCCCGGTTGGCGTCGACGACGGAGTCGATGTCCGGTGCGTCGAGGAAGGCCAGACCCGGCGGCAGAGCGGGGGCGGTGACCAGGTGCAGGGAGCGTGGATCGTCGCTCGGCTCGGTGGTGCGGGTCAGCCCGGGCAGCAGGTCGCCCTGCCGGAACCAGGACGCGTCGGCCGGGTTGCAGACAAGCACCGGGGAGCGGGTGGTGGGCCGCAGCACACCGGCGGCGCTGACCCGGGCCTTGACCAGGCTGTTGACCAGGGTCGACTTGCCCGCGCCGGTGGAACCGCCGACCACCACGAGCAGCGGGGCGTCCAGTCGGGCGAGCCGGGGCAGCAGGTAGTCGTCGAGCTGGTCGGTGAGGGCGCTCGCGGTCTGCCGGGCGGCCTTGGCGGAGGGCAGGGCGAGCGGATAGCGGGTCGCGCCGATCGCGGCCTTCAGGCCCGACAGCGCGCCGGGGAGGCTGTCGTCCCCGGTGGTGGCGGGCGGCTCCTCCGCGGCGTCCGGCGGGCCGGTGCGGGCTGCGACGGCGGGCGCGCCGGAACGGGTGGCGGAATCGCCGTGCGTCGTCACCGCTAAAGCGTGCCCGACCGATGCAAGGGAAGACAACCGGACGGTAATAACGGCTGGGTTGCGTCGGGTCGGCTCAACTCAACTTGACGATTCGCCAGCGCGTGGCACTATTGAGTCCAGTTCACTCAACTTGTGGTGGGGTCCGCTGCGGGCGGTGCCCGCCGAGCAGTCGCGGGCGATGCCCGCCACCTGCACAACCTTACGAAGTGAGGAAGCGAAGATGGCACGTGCGGTCGGTATCGACCTCGGCACGACGAACTCCTGCGTCAGCGTTCTCGAGGGCGGTGAGCCCGCCGTCATCGCCAACGCTGAGGGCTCGCGGACGACCCCGTCGATCGTCGCGTTCGCCCGCAACGGCGAGGTGCTCGTCGGTGAGGTCGCCAAGCGCCAGGCGGTGACCAACCCGGACCGGACGATCCGCTCGGTCAAGCGCGAGGTCGGCACGAACTGGTCCGTCGACATCGACGGCAAGAAGTACACCCCGCAGGAGATCTCGGCCCGGACGCTGATGAAGCTCAAGCGGGACGCCGAGGCGTACCTGGGCGAGCAGATCACCGACGCGGTGATCACCGTCCCGGCCTACTTCAACGACAGCCAGCGCCAGGCCACCAAGGAGGCCGGTGAGATCGCCGGCTTCAACGTGCTGCGGATCGTCAACGAGCCGACCGCGGCCGCCCTGGCGTACGGGCTGGACAAGGGCTCCAAGGAGCAGACCGTCCTGGTCTTCGACCTCGGCGGCGGCACCTTCGACGTGTCGCTGCTGGAGCTCGCCGAGGGCGTCATCGAGGTCAAGTCGACCAGCGGTGACAACCACCTCGGTGGCGACGACTGGGACCAGCGGATCATCGACCACCTGGTCAAGACGTTCCGCGGCGAGCACGGCATCGACCTCAGCCAGGACAAGATGGCCCTCCAGCGCCTCCGTGAGGCCGCCGAGAAGGCCAAGATCGAGCTGTCCGCCGCCACCACGACCAACATCAACCTGCCGTACATCACCGCCGGCGCGGCCGGCCCGCTGCACCTCGACGTGACGCTCAGCCGCGCCGAGTTCCAGCGGATGACGCAGGACCTGCTGGACCGCTGCAAGGGCCCGTTCGAGCAGGCCGTGAAGGACGCCGGGATCAAGATCTCCGACGTCGAGCACGTCATCCTCGTCGGTGGTTCGACCCGGATGCCCGCCGTGACCGACCTGGTCAAGCAGCTCACCGGCCGCGACCCCAACAAGGGCGTCAACCCGGACGAGGTCGTCGCCGTCGGCGCCGCCCTGCAGGCCGGTGTGCTCAAGGGTGAGGTCAAGGACGTCCTGCTGCTCGACGTGACCCCGCTGAGCCTGGGCATCGAGACCAAGGGCGGCATCTTCACCAAGCTCATCGAGCGCAACACCACCATCCCGACCAAGCGCTCCGAGGTCTTCACCACGGCGGACGACAACCAGCCGTCGGTGCTGATCCAGGTGTTCCAGGGTGAGCGGGAGATCGCGGCGTACAACAAGAAGCTCGGCACCTTCGAGCTGACCGGCCTCCCGCCGGCGCCGCGCGGCGTGCCGCAGATCGAGGTCGCCTTCGACATCGACGCCAACGGCATCGTCAACGTGCACGCCAAGGACCTGGGCACCGGCAAGGAACAGAAGATGACGATCACCGGCGGCTCGTCGCTGCCGAAGGACGACATCGAGCGGATGCGCCGGGACGCCGAGGAGCACGCGGAGGAGGACAAGCGCCGCCGCGACGACGCCGAGACCCGCAACGTGGCCGAGGCGCTCCAGTGGCAGACCGAGAAGTTCCTCGCCGAGAGCGGCGACAAGCTGCCCAGCGAGAACCGGGAGCAGCTCAACGAGGCGCTCGGTGAGCTCCGGGGTGCCCTGGGCGGTCAGGACATCGAGAAGATCAAGTCCGCCCACGAGAAGCTGGCGCAGGTCTCCCAGCAGGCTGGTTCGCTGCTCTACTCCCAGCAGGCCGAGCAGGGCCAGCAGCCGGGCGGCGAGGCCGGCCCGGGTGCGACCGGTGCGACCGGTCCGCAGGCCGGCGCCGCCGGTGGCGCCGACGACGTGGTCGACGCCGAGATCGTGGACGAGGACGGCAAGAAGTGACCATCGGCCTCCGACACGTATCCACGGCGAAGGGGATGAGGTAGCCGCATGACGCAGAAGCCACGAGCCGCCGACCCGGGCGACACCGGGTCGACGCCGGGTGGCTCCGCGCCCACGGAGCCGGCCACCGGCGACGGGGAGCGGGTCGTCATCCGCAACAACCGCAAGCTGACCGACACGTCGGAGCCGGCGGGCACCGCCACGGACGCGGGCAGCGACGTACCCGCCGAGGGCCTGGTCGAGGACGCCGAGATCGTGGTCGACGAGATCGAGGCCGAGGTCAACTCCACCGACGGGCCGGAGCCGTCCGGCCCGCCGGTGGTGGACGCCCCGGCGCAGCCGGTGGACGGCGGTGGCACGTCGCTCGGCGCCGAGCTGGAGGCGCTCCGGGCCGAGCTGGACGAACGGACCAGGGACCTGCAGCGGGTGTCGGCGGAGTACGCCAACTACCGCAAGCGGGTCGACCGGGACCGCAGCCTGGTCCAGGAGCAGGCGACCGGCTCGGTGCTGGCCGCGCTGCTGCCGATCCTCGACGACCTGGACCGGGCCCGGGAACACGGCGACCTGGTCGGGCCGTTCGGAACGGTGGCGGAACAGCTCACCACCGCGCTGGGCAAGTTCGGCCTGAACGCCTTCGGCGAGCAGGGCGAACCGTTCGACCCGACCCGGCACGAGGCGGTCGCGCACCAGACCTCGGCCGAGGTCAGCGAGCCGACCTGCGTGCAGGTCATGCGACGCGGCTACCAGCTCGGTGAGCGGCTGCTGCGCCCCGCGCTGGTCGCGGTCGCGGATCCGGAATAGTGCGAGACAGTGACCGGGTCGTCCCGTCCCCCGCACAGCGGTGGACGGGACGGCCGGGCCACAACGGTCGGAAGGAGGTGGTGGACCCGTGAGTTCGAAGGACTGGCTCGAGAAGGACTTCTACGCCGTGCTCGGCGTGGACAAGGCCGCCTCCGCGGATGACATCAAAAAGGCGTACCGCAAGCTGGCCCGGGAATCGCACCCGGACCACAATCCGGGCGACCCGAAGGCCGAGGAGCGGTTCAAGGCCGTGTCCGAGGCGTACAACGTGTTGTCGGACGCCGGCCGTCGCCGGGAGTACGACGAGATGCGTTCGCTGTTCAGTTCGGGCGCGTTCCGGCGCAACGCCCGGGCGGGCGGCCAGCCGGGCGGGATGCCGTTCGACGTCTCCGACCTGTTCGGCGGTGGCGCCGCCGGTGGCGGTGACCGCCGCTTCGGCGGGGCCGGCTTCCAGGACCTGTTCAGCTCGATCTTCTCGGGTGGGCAGGCCGGTGGGCAGGCGGCTCCACGTGGGCCCGCGCGCGGCCGGGACGTGGAGACCGAGGTAGCTCTGGACTTCGGCGACGCGGTGCGCGGGGTGACCCTGCCGCTGACGTTGCGCGCCCCCGGCGTCTGCGACACCTGCCACGGCAACGGCGCCAAGCCCGGCACCCAACCGCGTACCTGCCCGGTCTGTCACGGCGCCGGGGTCACGACCCGCAACCAGGGGTCGTTCAGCTTCTCCGAGCCCTGCGGCAACTGCCAGGGCGTCGGCACCGTCGTGGAGGAGAAGTGCCCGGAGTGCCACGGCAGCGGCGGAGTCACCAAGACCCGCACGATGAACGTGCGCTTCCCGGCCGGTGTGGCCGACGGCCAGCGCATCAGGCTGGCCGGGCGCGGTGAGCCCGGTGAGCGTGGTGGCCCGGCCGGCGACCTGTTCGTGCACGTCAAGGTCCGGCCGGACGAGCTGTTCGGGCGTACCGGAGACGACCTGACGTTGACCGTGCCGGTGACCTACGCGGAGGCCGTGCTCGGCACGGACCTGCGGGTGCCCACGCTCGACGGCGCGGTGACGCTGCGGGTACCGCCCGGCACGCCCAGCGGGCGGGTGCTGCGGGCCCGGGGCAAGGGTGTGGTCCGTCGCGACGGGCAGGCCGGTGACCTGCTGGTCACCCTGGATGTGGTGGTGCCGGCCCGTCTGTCGGACGAGGCGCGGGCGGCGCTGGAGGCGTTCGCCGAGCAGAGTCCGCCGGCGGCGCGGGAACACCTCGACGCCCGGGTGCGTCGGGTCGGATAGTCCGGTGGGATGGACGCGGAGGTGAGCGGGATGTCGGGCGAGTTCCTCGGTTCGGGTGACCCTGCCTACGAGGCCAAGGTACTCATGATCTCGGTGGCGGCACGGATGGCGGGGATGCACCCGCAGACCCTGCGCCAGTACGACCGGCTGGGGCTGGTGCAGCCCGGCCGGGCTGCCGGCGGTGGCCGTCGATACAGCGTCCGGGACGTGGTGCTGCTGCGCGAGGTGCAGCGGCTCAGCCAGGACGACGGGATCAACCTGGCCGGCGTCAAGCGGATCATCGGGCTGGAGCGGTTGCTGGAGCAGGCGCAGCAGCGGGTCGCACGGCTGGAGGCGGAGCTGGACGCCGCGTACCGCCGGGTGGCCGAGCTGGAGTCGCTGGCCCGTTTCCCGGGCCGGGATCTGGTGCCGACCAACCGCACGTCCACCGCGTTGGTGGTCTGGCGTCCCCGCCGTACACCCGACCGCTGACCCTGCTCCTCGGCCTGGCCCGCGCCGGATTTTCCGGCGCGGACCAGGCCGTTTCCGTTAGCCTGTCGATACGGGTCCTATCGCCTTAATTCGGGCCTATCGGCGCGGTTGGGGGAGCGATGACGGAGCAGGCGAAGAGCCTCGCTCAGCAGACGGAGGAGCGGTTGGAAAGTCTGGCCGACACCGTCCGCGAGAAGTTCGACAAGGTCACCGAGGCAACCTTTCGCGACCGGATCAAGGAGGGACGGTTCGCCGACCAGGACGACCACGGCGTCGACCCGGCCCGAGCCGAGACCGAGCGCAAGCAGGACTGATCCGGTGACCGACGTGCGGGCCGGGACCCACGGGGGGTCCCGGCCCGTTCGCCTTGCTTGCTTGCTTGCTTGCTTGCGCGGGCCGGGACGCGGTGACGCTGCGTCCCTGCGCTACCCGGTCATCGGCGGGCCCGATGTCCCGCCGTCGTGACCCGGCGGACGTGATCGTTGGCGGCTGAGCGACTCGACACGCCGGGCAGCCGACTGCTGAGCTGCCAACGATCATCGTGAAGACGGCCTGGTGGCGATTCTGCTCAGCCGAGGCGGCGGTTTTCGCGGACCAGGCCGCCCTCGCACCAGTCCCGGTAGACGAAGAGGTCCGGCCGGGCCAGCAGGACGCGGCCGTTGTGCGCCCAGATCCTCATCAGCTCGTCGCCGTCGCGCTCGGCCTGCTCGACCAGCTTGCGGAAGCGGCGCTTGGGATGGGCACGAAAGTTCGTCCGGATGCCGTCCGCGGCGTAGATGTAGAGGCAGTGCAGCGCGAAGCGCCGCGCGGGGCAGGTCGCGTCCATCGCCAGCTCGAAGAGCGTCAGCACCAGGCGGTCGCCGGAGACCAGGAGGTCCCAGTCGGGTGGCATGGAGGACAACGGCACCGAATCGGGCTGGAACGCCCAAGCTCGCAACTCCGCCGGCGTCGGATCGACGGGGTTGGCAAAACCGTGGAACGTCGACTCCTGCACGCTCACCGGCCAACCTTCCGCTCTCGCCCGCGTCTGGCAACGCTGCCTGCGGACCGTGGCTGCTGGGGCGAAACGGTAACCCGCCGTCGAGTGCTGCGGTAGTACCCGCAGGGAGCAATTCGGCATCCGTCGGCCGGCCTGGCCCGAACGGCCGTTCGGGTGTCCTGGCCAGCGCCGCTGCCGCGCCGACAAGGGCACGGCAGCGGGCTGAACGTCAGTCGTGGATCGGCACCGGCTCCCGCCGCTGGGCCGCCGCGCGGTTGCGCAACCACCGCTTGAACCACGGGAAGTCGGGCAGCCGGGCCAGGATCGGCCCGGTCACCACGGTGATCAGGACGTACGTCGCGGCGAGCGCGGCCAACCGCGGCTCGACGCTGCCGGCCGCGACCGCGAGCCCGGCGATGACGATCGAGAACTCACCTCGGGGTACGAGGGCCAGGCCGGCCCGCCAGCGACCGGGTTCGGCGATGCCGACCCGGCGGGCCGCCAGGTAGCCGGTGAGCGTCTTCGTGCCCATGGTGACCACGGCCAGGGCGAGCGCCGGCAGCAGCACCGGCGGGATGTCCTGCGGGCTGGTGGTCAGGCCGAAGAACACGAAGAACACCGCGGCGAACAGGTCCCGCAGCGGCGAGAGCAGCTCGGTGGCGTGGTGTGCCACCGGGCCGGAGAGGGCGATGCCGACCAGGAATGCGCCGACCGCCGCCGACACCTGCAGCTTCGCCGCGATGCCCGCGATCAGCAACGTCAGGCCGAGTACGCCGAGCAGCAGCGCCTCCGGGTCCTTCGCCGACAGGGCGGACGAGATCAGGTGGCCGTACCGGATGGCGACCACCAGAACGATCAGCACCGTACCCACCGCGACGGTGAGCGCGATCCCGCCGCCGACCAGGCCGCTGCCTAGCAGCACGGCGGTGACCAGGGGCAGGTAGAGCGCCATCGCCAGGTCCTCGATGACCAGCACCGAGAGGATCACCGGGGTCTCCCGGTTACCGAGCCGACCCAGGTCGGCGAGGACCTTGGCGATCACGCCCGACGAGGAGACCCAGGTGATGCCGCCGAGCACCAGGGCGGCCACCCAGTCCCAGCCGAGCAGCAGGGCGAAGATGGCGCCGGGCAGGGCGTTGAGCAGCCCGTCGATCAGGCCGGCCGGTGCTGCCGAGCGCAGGTTGCCGACGAGCTCGTTGGCCGAGTACTCGAGGCCGAGCATCACCAGCAGCAGGATCACGCCGATCTCGGCGCCGACCGCGAAGAATTCCTCACTGGCGTCCAGCGGCAGCAGCCCGCCGTGCCCGAACGCGAGCCCGGCGAGCAGGTAGAGGGGGATGGGAGAGAGGCCGATGCGTCGGCTGAGCCGGCCGAGGAGCCCGAGCAGCAGCAGGAGCGCGCCGACTTCGATGAGCAGCGTGGTGAGATCGTGCATCCGCCTCAGCCGTCCGGGTCACTGTCGGCGAGGATGGCGGACACGCCGTCGAGACCCTGACGGGTCCCGACGACGACCACCACGTCACCGGCCGCGAAGCGGAAGGAGGGCTCGGGCGACACGTTCACCGTGCCATCGCGCAGCACCGCCACGATCGAGGCGCTGGTGCGGGTACGCGCCTTGGTGTCGCCGAGCATCCGGTTGACGTACCGCGAACCGGCCGGGATGGCGATCTGCTCGGTGAGCAGACCGGCAGCCTGCTCGCGCAGCCCGGAGAGCTGACCGAGCATCAGCGACGCGCCGAGGATGTCGGCCAGCGCCTCCGCCTCGTCGTCGGTCAGCGGAATGTCCGCCTGGCAGGAGTCGGGATCGTCCGGGTCGTAGAGGACAAGATCACGGCGGCCATTGCGGTGGGAGACCACGCCCAGGCGGCGTCCGGACTCCGTCACCAGATCGTGGCGTACCCCGATCCCCGGTAAGGCGGTCTGCTCGACACGTACTCGCACCCGCCCAGGCTACCGCTAGGTGAACAGACGGCAGATCTTGGAAGCCACGTCCCCCGCCCAGCCATGATCAACACGAGATCGCCGATATCGCGGTATCCCAGGCGGCGGGACACCCCCAGATCAGCGATCTCGTGTCGATCTAGAGCGCGCGGCCGCGAGTCGGGGGGTCTACGGCTTCCCCGCCACGAACACGCCGACGCCTTCCAGCGTCTCGGTCAAGCCGGTCGCACGGAGGATCATCATGGCCTTGCCGACCACGGTGTCCGACACGCCGTACTCCTTGCCGACCACGGTGTCCGACACGCCGTACTCCTTGCAGAGCTGCGACCGGCTCGGCAGCTTCGTGCCGGGCGGCCACGCGCCTGATTCGACAGCGGGTTGATCGACTCGGTTTCGGTGATGTCGGGGTGTCCCGTTAGCCCGGATACCCCGATTTCCAGGACGTCGAGTCGATCTACCGGCGCGGTCAGCGGAGGGTGGCGAAGAACTCGCGGATGTCGCCGACCAGGGCATCGGTGGCCTGGTGAGCGGCGTAGTGGCCGCCGACGTCGCCGCGTCCCGCGACGTCCGTCTCGTACGCCGTCCAGCGGACGATGTTCGCGTGGTCCCGTTCGGCGAAGCGGCGGATGGACTGGAAGTCGCCGGGGAACATGGCCAGCGCCGTCGGTGCCGTCGTCGGCTCGGACGGCTGCTGACCGGCGTGCGCGTCCTCCCAGTAGAAGCGGATCGCCGAGGCGGCCGTGCCGGTGAACCAGTAGAGCGCCACGTTGGCCAGGACGAAGTCGTCGTCCAGGCTCTCGTCGAAGAGTTGGGCGTTCCAGGCCAGCAGGCCGACGGGCGAGTCGGCCAGCCCGTACGCCAGGGTCTGCGGCTGCTGGCTGTGCACCTGGTTGAAGGAGAACTTGTTCTCGTAGAACCACTGGAGGTGCCCGAGCGCCGCCTGGTCCGCCTCGGACAGCCCGGCGAACTCGGCCGGGTCGCCGGACGGGAACGAGAAGAGTTGCGTGACGTGCACGCCGAGGACGTGCTCGGCGTCGATCCGGCCCAGCTCCGGCGCGACCATCGAGCCGGCGTCGTTGCCGACCGCGCCGTAGCTGTCGTACCCCAGTCGGTTCATCAGCTCGGCCCAGGCGCGGGCGGTGCGGAAGCGGTTCCAGCCGGCGCTGCGGGTGGGGCCGGAGAACCCGAAGCCGGGCAGCGACGGGATGACCAGGTGGAAGGCCGGCGCCGCGGGGTCGCTCGGCTCGGTGAGCGGGCCGATCACGTCCAGGTATTCCAGCACCGAGCCCGGCCAGCCGTGGGTGAGCACCAGGGCGGTGGCGTCCGGCCGGGACGACCGGACGTGCAGGAAGTGGATCTGCTCGCCGTCGATCTCCGTGACGAAGTGCGGGTGGGCGTTCAGCCGGGCCTCGACGGCCCGCCAGTCGAACCCGTCCCGCCACCGGTCGGCGAGCGCGCGGACCCGGTCGCCGCTCATCCCGTACGCGTCGCCGACGCCGGGCAGCTCGGCGGGCCAGATCGTGCGGCCCAGGCGGGCGGCCAGGTCGTCGATGGCGCTCTGCGGGATCTCGACGCGGAACGGGCGGATCGCGGTCATTTCGAACTCCTCCGGAACGGAATGTTTCGTTCTGCAATCACGCTATCAGACCGGAACGATCCGTTCCAGTGCTAGTCTCTGGTCATGTCGACGACGTCCCCCAAGGCCCTGGCCGGCCGCCGCGCCCAGGCCGCCCGCAACGACGAGGTGATCCTCGAAGCCGCCCGCGCCGTCTTCCTCGACGACCCGAAGGCGCCGATCGCCGCCGTCGCGGACCGCGCGGGCGTCGGCATCAGCGCGCTCTATCGGCGGTACGCGGGCAAGGAGGCCCTGCTGCGTCAGCTCTGCCACGACGGGCTGCGCCGCTACATCGCCGTGGCCGAGGAGGCGCTCGCCGAGCCGGACGACTGGACCGCGTTCGCCGGGTTCCTGGCCGCGGTGGTCGACGCCGACGTGCACTCGCTCACCGTCCACCTGGCCGGCACCTTCACGCCGACCGAGGAGATGGGCCGGGACGCGCTGCGCGCCAGCGAGCTGGCCACCGCGCTCGTCGAACGGGCGCACGCCAGTGGGCGACTGCGCCCCGACGTGGTCGTACAGGACCTGGGGCTGGTGCTGGAGGCGTGTGCGGCGGTGCGCGTACCCGATGCGGAGCGGACCCGCCAGCTGCGCCGCCGGCAGCTCGCGGTGCTGCTCGGCGGCCTGTCGACGGCGCCGGACTCCGACCCGCTGCCCGGCCCGCCCCCGGCGACCGGCGAGTTCGACTGGCGGTGGCGGCACCGGGAGTGATGACCGTCACAGCGGTAAGGTTGAGCGGAATACGCTCAACTCTGGTTGTGTCCAACCCAGTGGACAACGCCGATCCGGGGGAGCCCATGAACACCGAGAAACTCACCACCAAGAGCCGCGAGGCCATCACCGGCGCCGTCGCGCTGGCCAACCAGCGTGGCCACGCCACCGTCGAGCCCTGGCACCTCCTGCTGTCCCTGCTGGACACCGACGGCTCGACCGCCGCCGGCCTGCTGCGCGCCGTCGGGGCCGACCCCGCCGAGCTGCGCCGGGCCGCCCAGCGGGCGGTCGACGCCCTGCCGGCCGCGCGGGGCTCCAGCATCGCCGAGCCCACGCTGGCCCGGGAGTTCGTCAACGCCATCGGCGCCGCCGAGCAGATCGCGCGGCCGCTGGGCGACGAGTACACCTCCACCGAACACCTGCTCGCCGGCCTGGCCCGGGTGGGCGGCGCGGTGTCCGCCGCGCTGAAGTCGGCCGGCGCCACCGAGGAGGCCCTGGTCGCCGCCTTCCCGACCGTTCGGGGCGGAGACCGGCGGGTCACCACCGCCGACCCGGAGCAGACCTACCAGGCCCTCAGCAAGTACGGCGTCGACCTGACCGCCAGCGCTCGCGACGGCAAGATCGACCCGGTGATCGGCCGGGACTCGGAGATCCGCCGGGTCATCCAGGTGCTCTCCCGTCGTACGAAGAACAACCCGGTGCTGATCGGCGAGCCCGGCGTCGGCAAGACCGCGATCGTCGAGGGCCTCGCCCAGCGGATCGTGGCCGGCGACGTCCCGGAGTCGCTGCGCGACAAGAAGCTGGTCTCGCTGGACCTCGGCGCGATGGTCGCCGGCGCCCAGTACCGGGGCCAGTTCGAGGAGCGGCTGAAGTCCGTCCTGGAGGAGATCAAGAACTCCAACGGGCAGGTCATCACGTTCCTCGACGAGCTGCACACCGTCGTCGGCGCCGGCAAGGGCGAGGGCTCGATGGACGCCGGCAACATGCTCAAGCCGATGCTGGCCCGCGGTGAGCTGCGGATGGTCGGTGCCACCACGCTGGACGAGTACCGCGAACACATCGAGAAGGACCCGGCGCTGGAGCGGCGCTTCCAGCCGGTGCTTGTCGGCGAGCCGACCATCGAAGACACCATCGGCATCCTGCGCGGGCTCAAGGAGCGCTACGAGGTGCACCACGGCGTCCGGATCACCGACGCCGCGCTGGTCGCCGCCGCGACGCTCTCCGACCGGTACATCACCGACCGGTTCCTGCCGGACAAGGCGATCGACCTGGTCGACGAGTCCGCGTCCCGGCTGCGGATGGAGATCGACTCCCGCCCGGTCGAGGTGGACGAGATCGAGCGGGCGGTCCGCCGGCTGGAGATCGAGGAGATGGCGCTGGCCAAGGAGCCGGACGCCGCGTCCGCCGAGCGGTTGGCGCGGCTGCGCCAGGAGTTGGCCGACAAGCGCGAGCAGCTCACCGTGCTCTCCGAGCGCTGGCAGACCGAGAAGAGCCACATCACCAAGCTCTCCACCGCCAAGGAGGAGTTGGAGCGCCTGGGCGGCGAGGCCGAGCGGGCCGAGCGGGACGGCGAGCTGGAGCGTGCCGCCGAGCTGCGTTACGGCCGCATCCCCGCCCTCAAGGTCGAGCTGAAGCAGGCCGAGGAGGAGCTGGCCCAGCTCCAGGCCGACGGCGCGATGCTCAAAGAGGAGGTCGGCGCGGACGACATCGCCGCGGTGGTCGCCTCGTGGACCGGCATCCCGGCCGGCCGCCTGCTCGAAGGCGAGACGGCAAAGCTGCTGCGGATGGAGGAGTCGCTGGGCGGCCGGGTGGTCGGCCAGGCCGAGGCCGTGAGCGCGGTGTCCGACGCCGTACGCCGGGCACGGGCCGGTGTCGCCGACCCGGACCGCCCGACGGGCAGCTTCCTCTTCCTCGGCCCGACCGGTGTCGGCAAGACGGAGCTGGCCAAGGCGCTCGCCGAGTTCCTCTTCGACGACGAGCGGGCGATGGTCCGCATCGACATGAGCGAGTACGGCGAGAAGCACTCGGTGGCTCGCCTGGTCGGCGCCCCGCCCGGGTACGTCGGCTACGAGGAGGGCGGGCAGCTCACCGAGGCGGTGCGCCGTCGGCCGTACTCGGTGATCCTGCTGGACGAGGTGGAGAAGGCCCACCCGGACGTCTTCGACGTGCTGCTCCAGGTGCTCGACGACGGTCGACTCACCGATGGCCAGGGCCGCACGGTGGACTTCCGCAACGCGATCCTGATCCTCACCTCCAACCTCGGGTCGTCGGTGATCAGCGACCTGACGCTGGCCGAGGAGCAGCGCCGGGAGGGCGTCCTGGCCGTGGTCCGGTCGCACTTCAAGCCGGAGTTCCTCAACCGGCTGGACGACATCGTGGTCTTCGCCGCGCTGCGCGGGGATGATCTGCGCTCCATCGTCGACATCCAGCTGGACCGGATGCGGCGGCGGTTGGCCGACCGGCGGCTCGGCCTGGAGATCACCGAGTCCGCGCGTCAGTGGCTGGCCGAGCACGGCTACGACCCGATCTACGGTGCCCGCCCGCTGCGCCGCCTGGT
Organism: Micromonospora sp. NPDC005194; assembly: GCF_040608335.1. Classification (NCBI taxonomy): domain Bacteria; kingdom Bacillati; phylum Actinomycetota; class Actinomycetes; order Micromonosporales; family Micromonosporaceae; genus Micromonospora; species Micromonospora sp. NPDC005194. Next base: position 25,665 of record NZ_JBEXIA010000007.1, read on the forward strand.
CCAGACCGCCATCGGCGACCAGTTGGCCAAGGCCCTGCTGAGCGGATCAATCCGAGACGGCAACACAGTAAAGGTAGACCTGACCCCCGCCACCAACTCCCTCACGGTAACCCCGGCCTGACCGCGGTGATCAAGAGGTTTGCGTCATGGGGACGTCTTCTCATGACGCAAACCTCTTGATCAACAGGGTGAGAGGTGGGCGGGGAGGGAAAGGGTTGGGGCATGTTCGGGATGCGTAAGGCTTGGGAGCGGGACCTTGGTGCGGCCGTGGACGAGTTGGTCACCGCCGACACGCTTGCTTTCGGTGGGGTGGGGATCGCCGGTGCGACCTTGCCGGTGACCGAGGCGTACCAGCGCGTCGAGGCTGCGCTCGACGACCACCCCGAGGAGGTACGCCGGCAGCTCGACCGGCTGCTCGCCGAGGGTTCACCCGCCGGCCGGGCGTACGCGGCGACGCTGCTGGAGCGTGCCGACCCGGCGGCGGCCCGAGCGGCGTGGACGTCGCTGCGGGACGACCCCACCGAGTTCACCACCTTCGTCGGCTGCGTCATGGGGCGCTCCACCCTCGGCGACTACGCCACCCAGCGACTCGCGGCGGCGTGACCCGGCCGCCGCACCGGCCGGTCGCGCACCCGACACCGACCGCTGGCCGCCCCGGCACGGGAGAGCGGCCCGCATCCGGGTATCCACAATGACCACGGCCGGCGACACCCCGGCTGCCGTCGGTAGCTGAGCTTTCGGTCACGACGCGACTCAATTCGGTGCGCGAGGTTGTTACCGTCTGCGCCGACGTACCTGGGGAGGTGGTCGGGTGGACGGGTCGCTGGCGTACCTGATGGCGGCGGTGGTCGTACTCATCGTGCTCGTGTTCGTCGTGCGGGCCCGGCGGCGGGCCGCCGCCCGGCCCACCGGCGTGCCGCCGGCCGCCCGGCCCACCCTTGACGGCGCCCACCGACTGGCGCCGGGTGATCGCGTGCGGATCGGCCAGCGGGAGTACGTCGTGAGCGGCACCATCCGCCTGGTCGAGGGGGACTGGAGCTGGGTGCAGCACCTCCTCGACGACGCCTCCGGCACGCCACACCGGCTCTCCGTCGAGGGCGACGGCGACCCCGAGTTGGAGTTGGTGCTCTGGACCGCCGAGCCCGGCGCGACCGTCACCCCCGGCGCCCCGACCATCGACCTCGGCGGGCTGCGCTACACCTGGGCCGAGACCGGGCAGGCCCGCTACACCGCCACCGGCGAGACCGGCCTGCCGCCGGCCGGGACGATGCGCTACCACGACTACCAGTCGGGCCCGAACGCCCGGCTCTCCTTCGAGGCGTACGGCGAAGAGGGCTGGCGGGTCGCCCGCGGCGACCTGCTCGATCCCGCCGACCTGGCGATCCGCCCCACCGACGACGGGCGCTGAGCGACCCGACGCGCCGCCGCATTCGGCACGGCATGCCGGAGTGGCCGGTTGCCGATACGGTGTGGGCCCGATCTAGGGAAGGAGAATCGTGGTCGATTCCCAGAGCACGCCGGCCCGCCAGCGGCCATCCACCGTGACGATTTCCAGCTACCTGCTCTTCCTGTTCCTGGCGTGCCAGGTGATCAGTCTCATCCTCACCCTCTCCACCATCGGCAAGACCCGCGACGTGCTCCGCGACGCCTACTCGAGCAGTACCGCCGAGGGCGCGGACCAGGTGGCCAACTTCGTCTTCGCGTTCGCCCTCGGCGCCGGCATCCTCGTGCTCCTGCTCGCGGTCGTGCTGGCCGTGCTGGCCATCTTCAACAACCGGGGTAGCAACGGTTCGCGCATCACCACCTGGATCGTCGGCGGCATCATGGTCTGCTGCACGGGTGGCACCGTGCTCAACGGCGTGGGCGGCGGCTTCACCACCGGTGGGAACAGCGGCGGCGACATGCCGAGCAGCGAGGAGGTCCAGCGCCGTCTCGAGGAGGCGCTGCCGTCCTGGATCGCCCCGGTCACCATCACGCTCGGCGTGATCAGCCTGCTCGCGCTGCTGGCGGCGCTCATCCTGCTGGCACTGCCCAAGTCGAACGAGTTCTTCCGCAAGCCCGCCGCGGCCTGGGAGCCCCCGACCCCCGGCACCAGCTACCCGGGCTACCCGCAGGCGTCCGGCCAGCCCGGTTACCCGCAGGCTCCCGGCCAGCCGGGCTACCCGTCCAGCGGCGAGCCGAGTTACCCGTCGAGTGGTGAGCCGGGCTATCCGTCGACGCCGGGCCAGGCACCCGGGTCGGAGCAGCCGGGCACTCCGCCGTCCGCGCCGCCGTCGGGCCCGTCCGGCACCGACCGGCCGGACGACACGCCGCCTGCGGACCGCCCCGGACCGACCCCGCCGTCGACCAGTTGACCGCTGGATAAGCACGACGCCGACGATCCCTCCGAGTAGGTTGCAACCCGACGCCTACCGGAGGGATCCGTCGTGTCGTACCCCGAATCGGCACCGCCCCGCCGGCCCGCCGTGGTCCTGGCGGCCTCGGCCGTGCTGCTGGTGATGGCGGTGGGCGCGCTCGCGTACGCCGTCGTCGACCTGGCGGTGCTGGGCCGGACCGTGGACGCGTTCCGGGCTGCCGCTCGGGACACCTCGGCGAGCCCGCAGCAGATCGACGACGTGGTGACCCTGCTGCGGGCGTCGGCGGTGCTGACCGCGGTGGTGGCGGCCCTCTCCGTGCCCGTGCTCGCCGGCCTGGCCCTCGGGCTGCTGACGGGTCGGCGTGGCGTGCGGGTGGCCACCTGGGTGGTCTGCGGGCTCGGCCTGCTCGCGGGCTGCTGCAGCGTGGCGGTGCTCGTCGGCGAGCGGGCCGCGCCGCTGCGGCTGGGCGCCGACGAGCGGGCCACCGCCGAGCTGCTCGGCCTCATCTCGGACGCGTACCCGTCCTGGTGGATCCCGCTCAACGCCGGGCTTTCGGTCGGGCAGGCCCTCGGTTACCTTGTGGTAGCAACGCTGCTGACCCTGCCGGCGGCGAACGCCTGGTTCGGTCGACACCGCCCCACGTCACCCACCGCGCCGTCCGCCCCACCCGCGTTTCCGCCCGCACCGCACCAGCCCCCGCCGGCGTCCGCCGCGCCCCCGTACCCGCCCAGGTGAGGACCCGCCCGTGACGCTCGATCCCACGACCACCGAGCGACGGGCCCTGATCACCGGTGCCACCGCCGGCATCGGCGCGGCGTTCGCCCGACGCCTGGCGGCCGACGGCTGGCATCTGGTGCTGGTCGCCCGGGATGCTGACCGACTGGGCGAGATGGCCGCCGAGCTGGGCTCCCGGCACGGCCGTGCCGTGGAGACGTTGTCGGCGGACCTGTCCACCGACGACGGCTGCGCGACCGTCGAGCAGCGGCTGACGTCCGACAGCCCTGTCCACCTGCTCGTCAACAACGCCGGCATCAGCCTGAACAAGCCGTTCCTGCGCTCCACAGCGGAGGACGAGGCACGGCTGCTCCGGCTCAACGTGCACGCCGTTATGCGACTGACCCTGGCGGCGCTTCGGCCGATGACCGAACGGCGCGACGGGGCAGTGATAAATGTCTCTTCGGTTGCAGGGTTTGGCGCGGTGATGCCCGGATCGACCTACTCGGCCAGCAAGGCGTGGGTCACCAATTTCAGCGAGTCCGTCGGCCAGTCGGCACGCCCATTCGGTGTCCGGGTGATGGCTCTCTGCCCCGGCTACACCCGCACCGAATTCCACGAACGGGCCGGCATCAACATGTCGAAGACGCCGGAGTGGCTGTGGCTGCGAGCCGAGGATGTCGTCGACGAAGCCCTACGTGACCTGCGAAAAGGCAAGTTGGTAAGCATCCCGGCCTGGAAGTACAAGGTGGCGGTCGCCGGTCTGCGACACGCGCCGATCCGGCTGCTCCAGGCGGTCGCCCGCGACACCCGCAGCCGGATCGGTCGCGACGAGAACTGAGCCGTCGGTGCCCGCTCGCGCCGAAAGCTCCGTCGTCGGGCGTTGGCGCACCGCCTCCGGGTCGGTCGCTGAGCGTAGTCGAACATCGCCAACCGTCGGTTCCTCGCGGGGCTGATCAGGGAGGGCCGTGCACACGCCGTTCAGACTTGCGCAGTAACCTCTATCGCCATGGGGGACCACGACGACCTGCGTAAATTCATTACCGACCTGGCTGTGGTCCACGGACGGGTCGTGCTCTCCTCGGGGCGCGAGGCAGACTGGTACGTCGATCTCCGGCGTGTCACGCTCCATCACCAGGCCGCTCCGTTGGTCGGTCGGGCGCTGCTCGATCTCACCGCCGACTGGGAGTATGAGGCCGTCGGTGGGCTCACCCTGGGCGCGGACCCTGTCGCGCTCTCGATGCTGCACGCCGCCGCTCCGACCGGCCGCGCCCTCGACGCCTTTGTGGTGCGGAAGGCGGGCAAGGCGCACGGTCTGCAGCGACGGATCGAGGGACCGGAGGTGGCCGGCCGCCGTGTGTTGGCGGTGGAGGACACGTCCACAACGGGCGGAAGTGTGTTGACCGCTGTCGAGGCGCTTCGTGAGGCCGGAGCCGAAGTCGTGGGCGTGGCGGTTATTGTTGATCGAGGCGCCGGCGACGCGGTGCGAGCCGCCGGATTGCCGTACAGGGCGGCCTATACGTTGGCTGACCTCGGCCTTGTGGCGTAAAAGTTTGCCGATTCGGATCTGCTGATATGCAGGCGGATCGATGCTGCTGGTGGAAGGATGGAATACGTGGGAACTGCGTTGGCCGAAATGACAATGCCTCAGATCTCGCCGCTTGCCGGTGAGCCGATCGAACGTGCCGATGCCGAGCGTCTCGCGGGGGTCCTCAAGGCCCTTGCGGATCCCGCCCGGTTGCGGCTGCTCAGCCTGATCCAGTCGGCCCCCGAGGGCGAGGCGTGCGTCTGTGACTTGACCGCGCCGCTCGGCCTCTCTCAGCCGACGGTCAGTCACCACCTGCGTATCCTCACCGAGGCCGGCTTGCTGGAGCGGGAGAAGCGCGGTGTCTGGGCGTACTACCGGCTGGTCCCGAGTGCGATCGCGACGATCGCCGACCTGCTGACCCCGCCGCGTAAGCGGGCCACCAAGAAGGCCCGCTGACATAGGCGCTGCGCACCGTCCCATGCCGGGGCGGTGTCCGGTGGCGAACCAGGGGTGGCGCCACCGGTAGGTGATACCTGCTCGTCCTCGGCCGCACCGCCGGAGGGCGGGCCTGACATGCCGACGGCCGACCCCCTCACCAGGGGGCCGGCCGTCGTCGTATCTCGGATCAGCGCTCCTGGCCGTGCCCCGGGTGCCGACGGTCGTGTGGGTGCTCGTCGTGGTCGAACTTCTCGCGTACCGCGTCGACCGCGCCCGCGGCGCTGGCCGCCGCGACCACCGCGACCGCCTCGCCGCGCTTGCGCGCCCGCCGGTCACGCAGGAACTCGAAGAAGATCGGCAGCACCGAGATCAGGATGATCAGGGCGACCACCGGCAGGATGTAGTGGTCGATCTTGTCGCCGATGGCCTTGTAGATCCGGTCGGCCAGCAGATAGCCGATCAGCAGGATGCCGTCCACCCAGAGCACCGCGCCGACGATGTTCCACATCAGGAACTGCCGAGCCGGCATGCCCAGCGCCCCGGCAACCGGGTTGAGGAACGTCCGCACGATCGGGATGAAGCGCGCCAGCACCACGGCCTTCGCCGGGCCGAACTTCTGGAAGTAGTACTCGGCCTTCTCGACGTACTCCTTCTTGAAGAGCCGCGAGTTGGGCCGCTCGAACATCCGCCGGCCGTACCGCGCGCCGAGCCAGTGCCCCAGCTGGGCGCCGAGGATCGCGCAGATCGGCCCGCCGATCAGCAGACCGGCCAGCGAGAGCCGGGTGCCGTCACCGAAGATGGCGTCCGCCACCGGCGAGGCTGCCACGCCGGCGAGGAACAGCAGCGAGTCGCCGGGGAAGAAGAAGCCCACCAGCAGGCCGGTCTCGGCGAAGAGGATCACCCAGACGCCGACCAGCCCGAAGGTCTGCAACAGGTCCTTGGGATCGAGCGGGTTCAGGGCGACGCTCTCCGTGAGAGCACGGGTCTTCTCAGCTGTGTCCACGGCCACAAAGGGTACCGAAGCCCGGTGCCCGCACCGCGCCGGACCGGGCCCTACCACCCGCTGGCCGTAAACGACGGTGCCCCGCCGACCTGTGTGGTCGGCGGGGCACCGGTGGTGCGGGGTTGATCAGGCGACGAAGCGGGTCCGGCGGCGCTTGGCCACCAGGTAGCCGCCGACGCCCGCGGCGAGCAGCAGAGCGCCGATGCCGGCGATCAGGCCGGTCGACTGGCCGGTGATCGGCAGCGCGCCACCGTCATCCTCGCCGCCGCCCTGACCGCTGGCGGCGTTCACCAGGATCTTGGCGGTGTCGTTGGCCGGCTTCAAGTCCTCGTAGAAGCCGCCCTCGCACTCGCACGGCACGTTGACCTTGACCGTGCCGGTGGCGTTGGCGATGACCTTGTCGATCCGGAACTTGAACTCGCCGGTCAGCTCCTCGCCGGCCGGGGCGAACGGACCGGGGTAGCAGCGGTAGGCGGCGGCACCCGGGGTGCCCGCCTCCTCCCACTCGGCGTCGTTGCCGGTCCGCGGTGCGCACTCGAACGGCACCTCGACGGCGGTGGTGCCCTTCGGGACCGTCACGTCGACGTAGGTCACGTCGGACCCACTGCGGAAGTGGTCCAGCGTCGCCGGACCGTTGTTGCGGAAGCCGAGCGGGGCGGTCACCACCGCGCCCTTCTTGCCGGTGAGCGTGGCGCCGATGGCCTCCAGGTCAGCCCCGTTCTTGCCGGTGACCTGCACATTTACTGCGCCCCAGTTGTTGGACGGGTCGACGTCCGTCTGGAGGGCGCGGGCATTGCGCTTGCCGGGCATCGGGGCCAGTTCCAGGGTCTTGCCGGTGCCTTGGCGCGCTGCCGCGACGCCGGCCTCCCTGCGCGCACTGTTGAGTGCGTCAAGGTCTCCCGGGACCACCCACCGGACGTTGCTTTCCTGGCTCCCCGGTGCGTAGGTGTCCTTGGCGAGCTCGTAGTTGAAGGTCGCGGTCCTACCCTCGCCTGCCGGAATCTTCTCGTCGAATTCGCAGGCGAGCAGGTAGTCCTCTACATAGAAGCAGTTGTCGAACCGCTCCTTACTGCGGATGCCGTAGTCGGGGTCGAAGATCGCCACGACACCGTCGACAGTCGTCGTGCCGACGTTCTGGACCGAGAAGGGGGCCTTGAACGAGCCGCCCGGCGCCGCCTTCACCTCGACGTTGGGGCCAGCCGCGAGGTCCACGCCTTCGGCGATCCGGATCTGGGAGGTGGAGTCCGCAACCTCCTTGCCGCCAGCCCGGAGGCTGATCTTCAGCTCGCCGGTGTCCCCCGCGGCTGCCTTGTCGGTAGGGGCGATGACGACCCTCGACGGGAACCCGCCGAATTCCTCATCGACGACGAGCGGGGAATGTTCGATGCAGACCAACACCGCGTCGCCGTCGGCGGAACAGTCGTTGCCGGTGTCACCGGCCAAGGTGACCTTGCCGGCCAGCGAGCGGTAGTCGTAGCGGACGGTGACCTCGTTGAGCACGGCCGGCTCGGAGCCGAGCACGGTCGCTCCACGAACGACCCCGGCGGAGCCGGGGGCGACGGTGACGTTCTCGAAGAACATGTAGAACTCGGCCGCGGGCTCGGCGAGGGCCGGACTGGCGGAGGCGGCGACGAACGCGCCTGCGACGCCCAGGCCGGCGAGCCAGCGCCGGGTGGAGTGGGTGAGCATGAGGGGGATTCCTCCAAGTGGGGGATTCAGGTGCAGCCTGCGGATCTTAAGGAATCGCTAAGGTTCAGCGCCGCCCCTGATCACCGCCTGGTCGGCAAGACGAACCGAAAGGTTGATCGTCGTCACCGCAACGTTCCACCGGCCCGCTCCCGTCATCTGAGGCAGGACCCCGGGAGGTGCAGTGACGTACGAGGAGTTCGCGGACACGCGACTTGCCCCGCTGCTGCGGTACGCGGTGATGCTCACCGGCGATCCGCACCAGGCGCAGGATCTGGTGCAGGAGACGATGGTCCGGGTCCAGCTGAACTGGCGGCGGGTCGTCCGCGCGGACTCACCCGAGCGGTACGTGCGCCGGATGCTCACCAACCAGTACGTCGACTGGAAGCGCGGCTCGTGGATGCGCCGGGTGCTGCTGCGCGGGGAGCCCGACGAGTCCCTGCCGGCGTCGGCCGACCACGCCCAGTCCGCCGTGGACCGGGACCAGATCTGGACCTGGCTGTCCCGGCTGCCACGCCGGCAGCGCGCCACCCTCGTGCTGCGCTACTACGAAGACCTACCCGACGCCGAGATCGCCGACATTCTCGGCTGCGCCGTCGGGACCGTACGTTCGTCCATCTCCCGGGCCCTGGCCACGCTCCGGGCCGAGTATGTGGAGGTTCGCTCATGATCGAGGATGACCTGCGGGCCGCCTTCGCCCGGCACGAGCCGCTGACCCCGCCGACCGGCCCGCTGCGGGCCGCCATCGACCGGCTGGCGATCGGCCGACGTCGGCGCCGACGCCGCTGGCAAGCCGGTGGCATCGCGCTGGCCCTGCTCGGGGTGCTGGGGCTCGGGGTGCCCCTGCTGACCCCGGAGCGCGCGGGGCCGCCGCCGACCGCCGAGCTGCTCGGTGAGTCGGGTCGGCCGACACCGACCGGCGCGCTGAACATTCTGCTGCTCGGCATCGACGGCGACGGCCGGACGGCGGCACGCGCGGACGCGGTCCTGTTGGTGCACATCCCGGCCGACCGCAGTCGCCCCTACCTGGTGTCGCTGCCACGTGACCTGGGGATGCCGATTCCGGGCCAGGGGACCGACAAGCTGAACGCCGCGTTCCCGTTCGGCGCCGGGTTCACCCGCCCCGAGCTGACCAAGGGGTACGAGCTGACTCGGCGTACGGTGGCCGAGCTGACCGGGGTCCGGGTGGACGCTGGCGTGGTGCTGACGTACCGCGCGGTGCGCTCGCTGACCGACGCCCTTGGCGGGGTGCCGGCCTGCCTGCCCGAGCGGGTGCGCTCCGTCCACACGAAGCGGGTCTTCCCGGCCGGCTGCCAACGTCTCGACGGCGCCGCGTCGGTCGACCTGCTCCGCCAGCGCTACGGTCTGCCCGAGGGGAGCCAGGACCGGGACCGCAACGCCCGGCTCTTCGCCGCCGGGCTGGTCCGCCAGACCACCGAGCAGGGCGTGCTCACCGATCCGGTACGCCTCGCCAAGCTGCTGACCACCGTCGGCCCGGACCTCGTCGTGTCACCCGACCGGGCCGCCATGCTGGACCTGCTGCGGCTCGCCTCCACGCTGCGATCGGTGGAGCCGGTCGGGATCGGCCTGCCGGTCGTCTGGCCGACCGGGAAGGACCGCTACCTGCGTACCGACCCGAGGCTCGCGCCGGAGTTCCTGACCGCGCTGCGGGAGGACCGGCTCGGCGACTGGGCGGCCCGTCACCCGAAGCTGGTCGACGAAGCTCGCTGAGCCGTCAGCGGTAGTCGTCCTCGTCCGCAGTGACCACCCGGGCCTGCTCCATGGCGTCCCAGTCGTCGACCTCCATGCCGCGCTGCGGCTCGACGTCGACGTGCGCCGGGTCGACCACGGTGGCCTGCTCGACCGCGTCGGCCGGCTCCGCCTCGGGGTCGCGTTCGTCCGCGGCGAGGTGGTCGCCGGGGGTGAAGTCCTCATCGGGCTGACCCATGGTCCCTCCCGGGTTCTCGGGGCACGATTCTCACCACCGTACGGGCTGCGTCGGCGGCGCGCGCGGAAGCCGAGTCGGCGGAATCAACCCATGATGGCGCGAGCCGATGCCAGGATGGTGCCGTGGGCTTCCTCATCCGACTGGCGATCACCGCGGTCGCGTTGTGGGTGACCACGCTGATCGTGCCCGGCGTCGACGTGCACGGCCGCTCGGGTGGCAACACCGTGCTCACGCTGATCGTGGTGGCGCTCATCTTCGGCGTGATCAACGCGGTGCTCAAGCCGATCATCCGGGTGGTCGGCTGCGTGTTCTACCTGCTGACCCTGGGCCTGTTCGCGCTAGTGGTCAACGCGCTGCTCTTCCTGCTCACCGACCGGATCGCCCGCGGGCTCGACCTGCCGTTCCAGGTGGACGGCTTCTGGGCGGCGTTCTGGGGAGCGATCGTGATGACAGTGGTCACCTGGCTGATCAGCGTCATCGTGCCGGACCGTCTGGACACCCGGTGAGCGGCTGACACCCCCCTCGGTTGGTCCTGCGCACCACACCTGCGGGATACTGCCGGGCGGAGGACAGCGCGGTCCGGCGCACAAGTGAACAACAGCGGCCAGCACGGCCGAGAGTGGTAAGTAAGGAGCGCATCACATGCCCATCGCTTCCCCCGAGGCCTACGCGGAGATGCTGGACCGCGCCAAGGCTGGCCGGTACGCGTACCCCGCGATCAACGTGACCTCCTCCCAGACGCTTAACGCGGCGCTCAAGGGCTTCGCCGACGCGGAGAGCGACGGCATCGTCCAGGTCTCCACCGGTGGTGCCGAGTACCTGTCCGGTCCCTCGATCAAGGACATGGTCACCGGCGCGGTGGCGTTCGCCGCGTACGCGCACGAGGTGGCCAAGAAGTACCCGGTCAACATCGCGCTGCACACCGACCACTGCCCGAAGGACAAGCTGGACAAGTTCGTCCGTCCGCTGCTGGGCATCTCGCAGGAGCGCGTGAAGCGCGGCGAGCAGCCGCTGTACCAGTCGCACATGTGGGACGGCTCGGCCGTGCCGGTCGCCGAGAACCTGCAGATCGCCTCCCAGCTGCTCGACGAGGCCGCCAAGGCCAAGGTCGTCCTTGAGATCGAGGTCGGCGTCGTCGGTGGCGAGGAGGACGGCGTCGAGAACGCCATCAACGACAAGCTCTACACCACCACCGAGGACGGCCTGGCCATGGTCGAGGCGCTCGGCCTCGGCGAGAAGGGCCGCTACATGGCGGCGCTGACCTTCGGCAACGTGCACGGCGTCTACAAGCCGGGCAACGTCAAGCTCCGCCCGGAGATCCTGAACCAGATCCAGGAGGCGGTCGGCGCCAAGTACGGCAAGGACAAGCCGCTCAGCCTGGTCTTCCACGGCGGCTCGGGCTCCCTGCTGAGCGAAATCCGCGAGGCTCTCGACTACGGCGTCGTGAAGATGAACATCGACACCGACACCCAGTACGCCTTCACCCGGCCCGTCGCGGACCACATGCTCCGCAACTACGACGGCGTGCTGAAGGTCGACGGCGAGGTCGGCAACAAGAAGCTGTACGACCCGCGTGCCTGGGGCAAGGCCGCCGAGGCCGGCCTGGCCGCCCGTGTCGTCGAGGCGTGCGAGCATTTGCGCTCCACCGGCACCACGATGGCCAAGTAACGACGTTCCACCGACGGCCGGCTCTCCCTCGGGGAGCCGGCCGTCGCCGTCAGGTCGTCAACAGGCGGACGGCCTCGCGGACGTCGTCGGTGAGGTGGATCGTCGACGACAGGTCACCGAACGGGGAGGCGGCCAGCAGCGGGCGCAGCAGCGCCTCGACCGGCAGCTCACGAGTCCAGTAGTCGCGGTCCAGGAAGATGTACGCGCCGCTGGCCCCGTCGGTGCCGTAGTAGGTCTTGGTGGCCGCCTGGAACACCTCCTGCACCGTGCCCGCCCGCCCCGGCGCGAAGACGATGCCGCCCCGGGCGAGCCGCAGGATGGTGTCCTCCCGGATGGCGTTCGAGAAGTACTTGGCGATCCGGCCGGCGAACAGGTTCGCCGGCTCGTGCCCGTACAGCCAGGTTGGGATGGCCAGCCCTCCGGCCCGCGCCCACCCGGCGTCCCCGGCGCGCTGGCGGGGCACGCCCGCGTACCGCTGCCGGACCGTCAACGCCACGGCCGTGTACCGGTGGTGGTCGGTGAAGTCGGGCGCGGTGGCCAGCAGGTCGATCGCCGCGGTCAGGTCCGCCGCCGGCCGGTCCGCCAGGTACGCGCCGAGGTTCGCCGCCTCCATCACCCCGGGACCACCGCCGGTCACCACCAACCGGTCGGCCCGCGCCAGCTCCCACCCCAGCACGGCCGCCATCCGGTACGCCGCACTGCCGCGCCGCACCGCGTGACCGCCCATGATGCCCACCACCGACTGCGGCCCGTACCCGCCCAGCCAGGCGCGGGTGGCGTCGGCGAGCGCGTTGTCCACGCCATGGTCGTGCAGCCGCTGACCGAGCGCCTCCTTCACGTCCGGCAGCGCGCCCCCGTGCGCCCGGTAGTGCTCGTACACCCGGGTGTCGTACATCCCGGCGAACCCGCCCTCGGCGAACCCGGCGGCCAGGTCGTCCGGGGTGTAGAGGTGCGCCGGCTGGGTCGGGTACGGCAGCCCGGAGAACGGCGGCACCACGTTCGCGCCCCGCCGGACCAGGTCGGCGCCGACCTCCCGGGAGGCGAACCGGCAGCCGACGAAGAGGGTGCCGGTGACCTCGATGTCGGTCAGGTCGGGCGCCGGGGCGAGGTCGAGGCGCAGTCCCTGCACGGTCAGCCCGGTCAGGCGGCCGGTGACCAGCTGCCGGTCGAACTCGTCCCGGGTCTGGATCTCGTCGGCGTGCAGGTGCGGCTCGATGACGTCCGTGGGAGGTGGGGTCGGCACCCGGCCATCCTGCCCCTTCGGTGGGGCCTGCCAAACCCCGGGCGGGGTGGAAGCGACAGGAGCCCGGTGGTCGTGGCCACCGGGCTCCTGCGTAACCGGGTCCTGGGGAGGCTCCGGACCATTAGTTGTAATGGAAAACACCTGGCGGCGGCATAGGCCGCAGGCGTGATGAACTCCTCAGCCGTTCAGCGGAACGTGTCGGCCGACCCGCTCGCGTGTCGCCCTGTCCAGCGGGTTGAATGGGGCGATGCAGAACCTTTTGCCGGAGCCACCGGCCACCCTCCTGCCCGCGAACGACGAGGCCGACGCCGCCCTGGCCGCCGCCCAGGAGGCCGGCACCGATGAGGCGTTCGCCGAGGTGGCGGCCCGCTTCCCGACCTACAGCGCCGCCTGGGCGGAGCTCGCGGCCCGGGCGTTCGCGGCCGGTGCGGTGGTGACGGCGTACGCGTACGCCCGCACCGGCTACCACCGTGGCCTGGACCAGCTCCGCCGCAACGGCTGGAAGGGCCACGGGCCCGTGCCGTGGTCGCACGAGCCCAACCGGGGCTTCCTCCGCTGCCTGTACCTGCTCTCCCGGGCCGCCGACGAGATCGGCGAGGCCGACGAGGCGGCCCGCTGCGCCCAGTTCCTGCGCGACTGCGACCCGGCCGCGGCGGACGCGCTGGCCAGCAACTGACACCGCCGTCGAAGGCCGGCCCGGAGTCGGGCCGGCCTTCGACGGGCTACAACCCTTCCGCGACCGCGGCGGCGATCTTCAACCAGGCGTCGCGGGTGGCCGAGGAGAGCGCGCCGTACCGGATCGGCTCGCCGCTGTCGATGAGTCGCTCGTACGGCGCCAGCAGCACCGCCCTGGTCCGGGCCGCGAAGTGCTCCTGGATGGCCGGAAGGTCGATCTCCTTGCGCGACGGCGGCATCGACACCACAGTCACCGCCTGCCGGACCAGCCGCTGCCGGCCGCTCTGCTCCAGGTGGTCGAGCATCCGGGCGGCCGTCTCCGCCGAGTCGTTACGGGCCGACATGGTGACCACGAGCTGGTCGGTGGCGTCCATCGACGCCTGCCAGTTCTGCGCCCGCACGTTGTTCCCGGTGTCCACGAAGATCAGCTTGTAGAACCGGCTGACCACCTCGCGGATCTCGGCGAACGCGGCAGCGGTCAGCATCTCGCCACCGGTCGCCGACTCGTCCGAGGCCAGGACGTCGAACATTCCCTCGCCCTGCGAGCGGACGTACTGCGACAGGTCACCGACCCGACCGTGCGCGCCCTGGAACTGCCCGAGGTCGCGCAGCATGTCCCGCACCGTGCGGGAGTGGAAGTCCTGCTGGGCCCGCATGCCGAGCGTGCCCTGGGTCTCGTTGTTGTCCCAGGCCAGCACATAGCCGCCACGCTTCTGCCCGAACGTCATGGCCAGCAGCAGGATGGCCACCGTCTTGCCGGCGCCGCCCTTCGGGTTGACCACGGTCACCTGCCGCAGTCCGCCGAAGTTGCGGCGCACCATCTCGATGTCCCGCTTGAGCTCCTGCTCGTGCCGCCCGGGCGAGAGCCGGAGCAGACCCATCTTGTTGACCACCGCGCGTACGCCCATGGTGGCCACCGGGTCGGCGGGCCGTACCTGCCGGCGGCGGGCGAAGTCCTCGGCCGTCGGCGCGGCCGTGGTCTCCGGAGTCCAGGTGGCGTCCGGGTAACCGGTGGCCGGCACCCGCGCCACCGGGTCGGTCTCCTGGTACTGCTGAGGCGGCGCCGGTGGAACCGCGGCCGCGCCCTGCTGCCAGGGCGGCGGATACCAACCCGGCGACGGCGGGAACGGCCCCGGCGGCGGGGTCGCCACCGCGCCCTGCTGCGGCGGCTCGACCGGTGCCGGGCCGGCCTGGCCGGGAATCGTCGGCGAGTACGTCTGACCGGCGTAGGTCTGGCCGGCGTACATCTGCCCCGCTCCGGTGCCCTGGTCGACGGCGGGCGGTGGCGGTGGGACGGGCGGCGCGGGAATCGGCGGCGGCGCGACGGTGGCCTGGTCCTCGGCCGACGGGGGCGGGCTGGCCGGCCGCTGCGGCGGATACGCCCAGGGCGACTCGGTTGCCGGCCGTGCCGCCCCGACGGCAGGGCCGTCCTCCCCGGCACCGGCTGCTCCGCCCGGCACCGGCACCGCCGCTGCCGGGCCTGCGGTGCTCGGGCCTGCGGTGCTCGGACCTGCGGTGCTCGGGCCTGCGGTGGTCGGCCCTGCGGTGGTCGGGCCTGCCGTGCTGGGATCTGCCGTCACCGGACCTGCGGCGGGCGGGCCTGCCGGGGTCGGTCGGTCGGTGGGCGTGGCTGCTGCCGCCGGGCGGTCCAGGGAGAACGGCAAATCCAGGTCGACGCCGCCCGACGCGACCGGCGGGTCGGTGACCGGACCTGGGACAGGCTCGTCGGCCGGCGCCGCTCCGGCTGGGAAGCCCGTCGCCCCGGTTGCGGTGCCCGTCGCTAAGGCGGGGGTGCCCGTCGCTCCGGCTGGGGTGGCCCCCGACAGCGTGCCGGTGGCCGGAGTGCCGGAGGTCGGCGGCGACGTGTCACTTCCTGGCCCGACGAGAGCACCCACGGCCGGCGGAACCGGTGCTGTCGACGGAACGGGTGGTGCGGGCGGAGTGGCTGGCGTGGGTGGAGTGGCCGGCGCGTCGGCCGGCGGCCAGCTCGGCTGCGCCGGTGCCCAACCCGTACCCGCCCCGCTCGGGCCGGTGGCCCCCCAGCCGCTCGGCGGCGGCACCGCCCCGGTCAGGGACGGGTAGTCCGACGGAGACGGCGGCGGCAGGGCTGCGGCCCCCGGCTGCCCGGGAACCGGCGGACGGCCGGTCGGCGGCGCGGTCACCGGCGGCGAGACGGCCGACGACGGCGCGGACGGCGGCGGCCCGTCCCGCCGCTCGGCGACCGCCGCCCACGGCGGCACCACGTCACCCGCGCCCCGCTCGGCCGGATCCGGCGGCCAGAGTGGTTCGATGTCCCGCTCCGGCACCGGCTGCTGGCCGGGCACCTGCGCCCGGTCGGCGTTCTTGTCCATTACGGTTCCTCCCCAGTCCTCCTGCGAGGATAGGCCCACCGGCCGATCGGGGCCGATCGGCGCAGTCGGGGTCAGACCACCCAGACCGCCCAGGCACCCGGTTCGATCCACCAGGAGCGCTTGCGGGTCAGCTCACCCTCGACGCCATCGTCGAGGTAGGGCACCTTTCCCTCCCGGGGCAGCACCGACACGGCCCGTCCCCGGGCCCGCCGCACCTCCAGGCGTACCCGCTTGCGTCCGAACGCCGAGCGGACGACCACCGGGACGGCCACCGCGACCTCGACCTGGCCGTCGGCCGGGTCCGGCGCGGCCAGCAGCGTCACGTCGTCGAGCGACGCGTACCCGCCGGCATTTCCGATCGCGCAGGCCAGCAGCGGTTCGTCGCCGTCGGTGAGGATGGCGTCGTCCACCTCCACCCGGGCCCGCCAGTGCAGCGGGCGGCCCGCGTCATCGGCGGCGCCGAGCAGAGCGCCGTCCAGGGTCACCGAGCCGCCGTCGTTGCGCAGCAGGTCCAGCCGGCGTGGCGTGCCGTCCAACACGGCGGCGGCCACGGCCGCCGGGTCGCGGGGCAGCCCGAGCTGCGCGGCCAGGTCCCGGTGGGTGCCGCCGCGCGCCGGGTCGAGAGGGAGTACGGCGACCGGAGGCAGGTCGGGCAGGGTCCGGTCACCGCGCAGGTCAGCCGGACGGCGGCTCGGCGGTGGGGCGTACCGCCGGACGAGCCGGCGCAGCACGGCGCGCAACTGCGCGTCGCTCGCCGTGGCGACGACCAGCCGGGTCTTGCCGTCCGAATCCGGCCAGGTGAGACCGTCCGGGCGGGCCGGACCGTCGAGCTGGGCCAACACCGCGTCGATCTCCGCGTCCGAGCGGGCGGTGACCGTCTGCACCCGGGCGCCCCGGGCGGTCAGGGCGTCGGCGCAGGCCAGCACCGGCACCCGGGGCCGGTCGGTGGCGCACCGGTCGGCGTCACCCGGCGTCCCGCCAGGGTCGGTGCCGGCGTCGGTCGCCGTGCCAGCGTCAGCCCCCTTGACGGCGGTGTCGGTTCCGGTCGCGCCGCCGCAGCAGGCCCCGCCGCTGCCGCAGCCCCCGGGAGCGTCGCGCTCCGATGAGAGGGTGAGCAGCACCACGTCGTACACGGAAGGAGCCTCCTGCCTCTCGACGCGACCCCTGCCGGTCGCGCCGTCACTACTTGTTAACCTGACACCCCGGGCTCGCCAACCGGTCGCCACCTGGCACCCGAGCCTTCTGGAGGCGGAAAAGATGCCAGCGATCGTGCTCATCGGCGCTCAGTGGGGCGACGAGGGCAAGGGCAAGGTTACCGACCTGCTGGGTGAGCGGGTCGACTACGTCGTGCGCTACTCCGGCGGCAACAACGCCGGGCACACGGTCATCACCCCGGACGGCCAGAAGTACGCGCTGCACCTGATGCCCTCCGGGGCGCTCTCGCCGAGCGCGATGATCATCATCGGCAACGGCGTGGTGGTCGACCCGAAGGTGCTGCTCGCCGAGATCGACGGTCTCGCCGAGCGTGGCGTGGACGTGTCCCGGCTGCGGATCTCGGGTGACGCGCACCTCATCATGCCGCACCACCGGGCGCTGGACCGGGTGGTCGAGCGGTACCTCGGCTCGTCCCGGATCGGCACCACCGGCCGGGGCATCGGCCCGGCGTACGGCGACAAGGTCGCCCGGATGGGCATTCGGCTCCAGGACCTGCTCGACCCGGGCATCCTGCGCAAGAAGCTGGAACTCGCGCTGCGCGAGAAGAACCAGATGCTGTTCAAGGTCTACAACCGCAAGGCGATCGACCTTGAGGCCACCGTCGAGGAGTACCTGGAGTACGCGGAGCGGCTCAAGCCGTACATCGCCGAGACCCGGGCCATGCTCTGGGACGCGCTGGACCGCGGCGAGAGGGTGCTCCTGGAGGGCGCCCAGGCCACCATGCTGGACATGGACCACGGGACGTACCCCTTCGTGACGTCGTCCAACCCGACCGCCGGTGGCGCCTGCGTGGGCGCCGGCATCCCGCCGACCGCGATCAACCAGGTGATCGCGGTGAGCAAGGCGTACACCACCCGGGTCGGTTCGGGGCCGTTCCCGACCGAACTGTTCGACGCCAACGGCGCGCACCTGCGCAAGATCGGTGCGGAGTACGGCACCACCACCGGCCGGGAACGCCGGTGCGGGTGGTTCGACGCGGTCGTGGCCCGGTACGCCTGCCGCCTCAACGGCGTCACCGACCTGGTCATCACCAAGCTGGATGTGCTCACCGGGCTGCCCAAGGTGCCGATCTGCGTCGGCTACGAGATCAACGGCAAGCGCGTCGACGACATGCCGATGAGCCAGACGGACTTCCACCACGCCACGCCGGTGTACGAGGAGCTCGACGGGTGGTGGGAGGACATCACCAAGGCCCGCACCGTTGACGAGCTGCCGGAGAACGCCCGCCGCTACATCGCCCGCGTCGAGGAACTCTGCAACACCAGGGTCAGCGTCATCGGCGTAGGCCCAGGCCGAGAAGAAAACGTAGTCCAACACCCCCTCCTCCCCTAACCCCCCGCCCACCCACCCCGGCCCCCACCCCGCCTGGCGTCCCCGCCCCCTTCGCCCTGTTGATCAAGAGCTTTGCGTCAGATTCGCGCGAGATTTTGACGCAAATCTCTTGATCACCGGCGCGATGCGGGGCGGTGGGTGGGGTGGACAGTAGGATGCTCGGTTGTGCGGGTTCTTTTGGTGGGTGGTGGTGGGCGGGAGCATGCGCTCGCGCTCGGGTTGGCACGCGATCCGGCTGTTTCGGCGCTGATTGCCGCGCCTGGTAATCCGGGGATCGCCTCGGTTGCCGAGGTGCGGGCCGTGAACGCCTCCGATCCGGCCGCTGTCGCCGCGCTCGCCGTGGAGACTGCCGCTGACCTGGTGGTGATCGGGCCGGAGGCGCCGCTCGTGGCCGGTGTCGCCGACGCGGTACGCGCCAAGGGCATCGCCGTGTTCGGCCCGTCGGCCGAGGCCGCCCAGCTGGAGGGCTCCAAGGCGTTCGCCAAGGACGTGATGACCGCCGCCGGTGTGCCGACCGCTCGGGCGTACGTCTGCACCGACGAGGAGACCACCGCGCGGGCGCTGGACGAGTTCGGCGCCCCGTACGTGGTAAAGGACGACGGTCTGGCCGCCGGCAAGGGCGTGGTGGTGACCGACGACCGGTCCGCCGCGTTGGCGCACGCCGCGGAGTGCGGCCGGGTGGTGGTCGAGGAGTTCCTCGACGGTCCGGAGGTCAGCCTGTTCGTGGTAACCGACGGCGAGGCGGCGCTGCCGCTGCTGCCCGCGCAGGACTTCAAGCGGATCGGCGACGGCGACACGGGCCCGAACACGGGCGGCATGGGCGCGTACGCGCCGCTGCCCTGGGCCCCGCCCGGTCTGGTCGACGACGTCATGCGCGACGTGGTCCACCCCACCCTGGCGGAGTTGCGCCGTCGGGGCACGCCGTTCGCGGGCCTGCTCTACGTGGGCCTCGCGATGACGACCACCGGCCCTCGGGTGATCGAGTTCAACGCGCGCTTCGGCGACCCGGAGACCCAGGTCGTGCTCGCCCTGCTGGAGACCCCGCTGGGTGGGCTGTTGCACGCGGCGGCCACCGGAACGCTGGCCGAGCACCCGCCGCTGCGCTGGCGCGACGGCGCGGCGGTGACCGTGGTGCTCGCCGCGCAGGGCTACCCTGCCGCGCCGCGCACCGGCGACGTGATCACCGGCGCGGACCGGCCGGGCATCATCCACGCGGGCACCGCCCGCCGGGCGAGCGACGGCGCGTTGCTCTCCGCCGGCGGCCGGGTCCTCTGCGGTACGGCCACCGGCCCCGACCTGGCGGCCGCCCGGGATGCGGCGTACGCGCTGGTGGACGGGGTGGAGCTGGCCGGCTCGCAGCACCGCACCGACATCGCCACCGCCGCGGTCGAGGGCCGGATCACGATCCCGACCTGAGGGTCCCGCCTCAGCCGTAGTAGCGGCGTAGTTCCCGGGTGAGCACCTTGCCGGTGGCGTTGCGGGGCAGGTACTTCACGAAGACCACGTCCCGGGGTACGGAGAACCGGGCCAGGTAGTGCCGGACGTACTCACGGACCGCCTCGGGGTCGAGGGTCTCGCCGGGGTGCAGGGCGAGGAATGCGGCCAGTCGCTGGCCGTACTCGGGGTCGGGTACGCCGATCACGGCGGCCTCGCGTACCTGCGGTAGTTGGGCGAGCAGGTCCTCCACCTCGGACGGGAACACGTTCTCGCCGCCGGAGACGATCATGTCGTCGGCCCGGCCGTCGACGAAGAGCAGCCCGTCGGCGTTGAGCCGGCCGAGGTCGCCGGTGTCGAGCAGGCCGTCGCGGGTCTCCCGGCTGGCACCGGAGGTGTAGCCCTCGAAGAGCATCTCGTTGCCGACGAAGATGCGGCCGACCCGACCCTCCGGTGTCGGCTGACCGTCGTCGTCGAGAATTTCCAGGCGGGTGCCGTGCGGCGGCCGGCCGGCCGCGGTGGGTGCCTGGCGCAGGTCCGGGGGACCGGCGATGGACGCCCAGGAGACCTCGGTGGACCCGTAGAGGTTGTAGAGGACGTCTCCGTAGACGTCCATGAACTTCGGGGCGAGCCCGCCCGGCAGAGCCGATCCGCTGACCGCGACGACCTTGAGCGGGGGGCGCGGGTCCGGTGGGGGCACCTCCAGCAGCCGTTGGAGCATCACGGGTACGGCGAAGAGGGCGTCGCAGCGGTGTGCCACCAGGGCGGCGATCGTGGCGGCCGGGTCGAAGCGGCGGTGCAGCACGATGGTGGCCCGCAACGCGAAACAGACCTGCAGGGCGGCGAATCCCCAGGTGTGGAAGATCGGGGCGGCGATCAGCACCCGGTCCTTGGCGTGCAGCGGGATGCGGTCGATGATGGACACGAGCGGCCCGAAACCGCTGGGTGTGGGCCGGCGGGCGCCCTTGGGCGCGCCGGTGGTGCCCGAGGTGAGCACGATGATCCGGCCGTCGCGCTCCGGTGGGTGCAGCTCGCCGGGCAGCGCTCCGGCCACCAGCTCCTCGCGGGCGCGTTCGTCGAGGCGGGGCAGCTCGGCGGGGAGGCCGAGGACCCGTTCGGCGAACTCGTCGTCGTGCACCAGCAGCCGCAGCCGCTGCTCCTCGGCGACGGTGGACAGTTGGGCGGCGGAGAGCCCGGTGTTGACCAGGACCGCGTCGACGCCGAGCAGGGTCGCCGCGACGATGGTCTCGATCAGCCCGTGGTGGTTGCGGCACAGCACGCCGATCCGGTCGCCGGCCTGTACGCCGAGCCCGGACCGCATCGACCGGGCCATGCGTTCGGCCCGGTCGAGGAGCGCCTGGTAGGTCAGCTCGACGCCGTCCTCGTCGATGATCGCCGGCCGACCAGGGTCGCGGGCGGCTGCCTGGCGCAGTTCGCCGGCGAGACTCCACCCCCAGGTGCGCAACGCGTTGAGCTGTGAGGCGATCCGGATCGGGCGGCCCGGGGTGAGCAGGCCGCGCCGGGTCAGCGTGGCGACGACGAACGGCAGGTCCATGCCGCAGACCTCCTTGGGGTGGTACGCGGACGGGCAGTGGGACTCCCATCCGGCAGGGCGTCTTCCTTGATCATGCACCCGACGCGGCATCAGGCCCAGCCGGCGTCGGCATGGGGTGACGAAGACGGCACGGATAGGTAGGACGCCGCCCCTGGCCCGACCGGCAGTCGGGCCAGGGGGTGGCTGACCGGAGGCTCAGCGGATCTGCATGCCGGAGATCGCCCGGGAGATCACCAGTCGCTGGATCTCGGACGTACCCTCGAAAATGGTGTAGATCTTGGCGTCGCGGTACCAGCGTTCGACGGGGTGGTCGCGCAGGAAGCCGGCCCCGCCGAGCAGCTGCACCGCCTTCTCGGTGACCGACACCGCCACCTCGCCGGCCTTGAGCTTGGACATCGAGCCCTCGCCCGCGGTGAACGGGCGGTTGTTGCGGCCCATCCAGGAGGCCCGCCAGACCAGCAGCCGAGCCGCGTCGATCTCCATCCGCATGTCGGCCAGCGCGAACGCGACCGCCTGGTTCTCGATGATCGGCCGTCCGAACTGGACCCGGTCCTTCGCGTAGTCCAGGGCGTACTCGTAGGCGGCCCGGGCCACGCCGAGCGCCTGCGCGCCGACCGTGGGTCGGGACAGCTCGAAGGTGCGCATCGCGGCCTGCCCGCTGGCCCGTTGCCCGGTGCGGGCGCGGTCCAGGCGTTCCAGCAGGGCGTCCCGTCCGCCGAGCAGGCAGCGGCCGGGCACGCGTACCCCGTCGAGGAAGACGTCGGCGGTGTGTGACGCGCGCAGGCCGAGCTTGCGCAGCTTGCGGGTCGCGGCCAGGCCGGGGGTGCCGGGCGGTACGACGAACGCCGCCTGGCCTCGGGAGCCGAGTGTGGGGTCGACCGAGGCGGTGACCACGTGCACGCCGGCGATGCCGCCGTTGGTGGCGTACGCCTTCTGGCCGTTCAGGACCCACTCGTCGGTGGCCTCGTCGTAGACGGCCCGGGTGCGCATCGCGCCGACGTCGGAGCCGGCCTCGGGTTCGCTGGTGCAGAACGCGGCGACGGCTGGGGAGTCGACGTCGCCGAAGCACTGCGGCACCCACTCGATCATCTGTTCGGGGGTGCCGGCGCCGTAGATGGCGGCGACGGCGAGCGAGGTGCCGAAGATGCTCAGGCCGATGCCGGCGTCACCCCAGAAGAGTTCCTCGCTGGCGATGGGCAGGGAGAGTCCGGTCGGGTCTGCCCAGCAGGTGGCGAGGAACTCGAAGCCGTAGAGGCCGACCTTGGCGGCCTCCTGGATCACCGGCCACGGGGTGTCCTCGCGCTCGTCCCACTCGGCGGCGGCCGGGCGCACGACCTCGGCGGCGAAGCCGTGCACCCAGTCGCGTAGATCCCGCTGTTCCTCGTTCAGGTCAAGCGAGAACTCAGCCATGTCAGGCCTTGGGGATGTCGAACAGGTTGGCGATGTTGGCGGCGAGGCCGAGGTCGCCCTTCGCCTTCAGCTTGCCGGTCATGAACATCATCACCGGGTTGGCGCCGCCGGAGACGATCTTCAGGAACTCCACCGGGCCCATGGTCAGGCTCAGCTTCGGGTCGTGCTGCGGAGTCTCGTTCACCTCGCACTTGCCGTCGGCGATGACCACCTCGTAGGTGTCGCTGCCGCCGTCGGGACGACCGGTGATGATCCAGTGGATGACCGCGTTGGTGGAGCCGGCCCGGTCCGCGCGGAACAGCGACGGCATCCGGCCGAAGACCTCACCGAGGACCTTGCCGCGCAGGTCACCGGACATCACCTGGGCGATCTTGTCGTCCGGGGTGGACTTGACCAGCTGGGCGAACTCCTTGGGGCCGACGTTGGCGAAGGTGGCCGGGTCGAAGTCAGTCATGAGATGCGCCTTCCGGGAAGATTTGGCTACTCGTGCGTAACCCTACGCACGAGTAGGTATGCTCGCAAGGTGTCCAGTGTCCCCGCCTTCAAGCGCCTGCCCCGCGCCGTCCGCGAGCAGCAGATGCTCGACGCGGCCGTGAAGGTCTTCTCCCGGCGTGGCTTCCACGCCGCCAGCATGGACGAGATCGCGGAGGACGCCGGCATCTCCAAGCCCATGGTGTACGCCTACCTCGGGACGAAGGAGGAGCTGTTCGTCGCCTGCCTGCACCGGGAGGGCACCCGGATGATGCAGGCCATCGCCGGTGCCGCCGCCCCCGACCTGCCGGCCGACGAGCGGCTCTGGCATGGGCTGCGGGCGTTCTTCGGCTTCGTCGGCGCGCACCGGGACGGCTGGGCGGTGCTCTACCGGCAGGCCCGGGGCGAGCAGCCGTTCGCCGGCGAGCTGGCCACCATGCGGGCCCGCCTGGTCGAGGTGGTCGCCGGGATGCTCGACCACGCGCTGCGCGCCGAGGGCCGCGAGATCGCCGCCCTCGACCTGGAGGTCGTCGCGTACGCCCTGGTCGGCGCGACCGAGTCACTGGCCGACTGGCTCGCGGACCACCCGGACGCCGACCCGGAGAAGACGGCCACCCGGATGATGAACGTGGCCTGGCTCGGCGCCGCCCAACTGCTGCACGGCGTCACCTGGCGTCCGCCGGCCGACCTGCTGTGACGGGTGTCAGGTCGATCCGCCCGGCCAGTTGCGGGCGGCGGCGCGGCGGTGCGCCCGGTGGCGCAGCCAGCGGACGGCCTCGATACCCAGCGTGACGAGCACCGAGAGGCCGATTCCGGCGAGGACGCCCTTGACGGGGTGGCGCGCGAAGGCCAGCCCACCGAAGTAGCCGAGCAGTCCGCAGTACACGGCCCAGGTGACCGTCGCGATCACGTCGTAGAGCAGGAACGACCGGCGGGGATACCGCACCGCGCCCATGGTGAGGGTGACCGCGGTCCGGCCGCCCGGCAGGTAGCGGGAGGTGGTCAGGATCAGCCCGCCGCGCCGGTTCAGCGCACGGCGGGCCCACTCGGAGCTGGCCCGCCGTCGGCTCCCGTCGGGAAACCCGGCGAGCCGGTTCGCGCCGCCACCGCGTCCGATGGCGTACGAGATGTGGTCGCCGACGCAGGCGCCCACCGCGGCGACGGCGATCACCGCCGCCAGGTTGGGGCTCCCGCCGGTGGAGAGCACGGCGGCGGTGATGACGGCCGCCTCGCCGGGTACGGCTGGAAAGAACGCGTCGACCGCCGTGAGCCCGAAGATCAGCAGGTACACCCACGGCGAGGTGATCAGCTGTCGGAGCAGGTCGAGGGCGGCGTCCATGCCCTCATGCTCGCCGGGTGCGAGCCGCCCGGTGGGCCGAGTCGGCGGATCACCCCCTTCGGTCCCGGGCGTCAGGCCGAGCGCACCAGGGCGGGTGGGGCGAGCAGTGGGCCGTGCGGGGTCTTGTCGTCGGCGGTGGGGCCGTGCGAGGCAAGCACCACAGGTGCGCCCAGCTCCGCGCCCACCGCCTCCTTCCAGTCCGTCGGCGGGTCGTCGTACAAGGGTCGGGAGCGCAGCAGGCGGTCGGTGAGCGCGGCCTGTCGGTCCAGGTCGCCGGGTGGGCCGGGGTCGAGCCGGTCGGTGGTGTCGTAGCGGCGGCAGATCCGCAGCTCGGGGCCGGCGAGGTCGAGGTGGGTCAGCGCCAGGCCGTCCACTCCGCCGGCCGCGGCGAGGGCGTACCGGTGGGCGACCGCGTCGAAGTGGCCGAACCGGAACCGGCCCTGCCAGGGGTTGGTCGGGTTGTGCGGGTCGGCCAGCGGCAGGGCCGGGTCCTCGGTCACCAGCGGGCCGGCCCCGTGCCGGGTGGTGACGATCCGCAGCACCCCGAGCCGGATCAGGTCGCCGGACCGACCGGCCTCGGCGAGCAGGCTGTCGGCGTTGGCGAACGTGGTGGTGCTCCACGTCGTGTACGGGTGGAAGCCGTGCCACTCGTCGAGCAGCACCCCCTGCGCGCCCTCGAAGACGCAGGTGCCGGCACGCAGCGCCCGGGCGAGCCAGCTCCGGTCGACGACCGCGACCCGTGCGGCGAACCCGGTGAACGCGGGCAGGCAGTCGTCGACCGGTGGCGCGTCCAACGGGCCGAGTTCGGCGGTCAGCCGGTCCCGCAGGGCGGTCAGCCGGCGGCGCAGCAGCGCGGGGCGGTGGCAGTCGGCGACGCGGGGCGCGTCGTCGGGGTGGGCGAGGCCGTACGCGACGGCCTCACCCACCCCCAGCCCGCAGGAGCCGTGCCGGTCGGCTCCCCGGGCGATCTCCCGGGCGCGGTTGGCGGCCCGGTGGTACGGGGTGGCGAGCAGCGCGTCGGCGTCGACGGTCAGCCGGTCGAGCGCGTCGGGCACCCCGATCGTGGCGAGATGGTCGGCCTCGGCGGCCAGTGCCAGCGGGTCCACCACCACGTGCCGGGACAGGTGCGTACCGACGCCGGGATGGAACGTGCCCGCGCCGAACTGCGCGAACGTGTGGTGCCGCCCGTCGCGCAGCACGACGGTGTGCGCCGCCTGCGCGCCCCCGTTGAAGCGGATCACCGTGTGCACCGGGCGGGTGGCGCAGAGCCAGTCCACGACCGTGCCCTTGCCGGCGTCGCCGAAGCCGAGGTCGACCACCGCCACGTGCCTCACAGCCGGGTCACCCCGCCGGTGGTGTCGCGGAACGCCGGCAGCGTCGACACCTCGGCCCGCCGCCCCCGGCCGAGGCGGGCCAGGGCCTTCGAGACGGTGCCGGTGGCGCTGGAACCGGCGTGGTCCAGGTGGCGCAGGCCCTCGTCCAGGTCGATGGCCTGCTCGCCGAGGCCGATGGTGAGCGCGATGGTCTCGCAGACGGCGTCGAGGTCATCGAGCACGACAGCGTTCTGCCCGAGCAGCTCCCGCCAGAAGTCGAGCACCTTCGCGTTCCCGGCGTAGTGGCTGCCGGCGGGGAGCAGATAGTAGGTGTCCCAGCGGCGGGTCACCTCGTCGACGACCTGCCGCAGCGGCACGTCCTGCGCCAGGTCGTCGCCGATCAGGCCGGCCACCTCACGAGCCTTCACCTGCGGGTACGCCAGCTCGTCGCCGATGATGAACAGGTAGCCGCGCCGGCCGCGCTTCTCCCAGTTGTCGGTGACGGTGTGCCGGGCCATGAAGTACAGCGCCAGCTCGTACGACTCGCTCATCTGCCCGCCGCCACCGCCTTCGAGGACGATCCGGCCGAGGTCGTCGTCCATCCGGTTGTCCGACTCGAACTGGCCCACCTGCAACGGCACCCGGTCGCAGGTGGCGTCGCCGATCGCGCCGAACATGATCTGCGGATCGCTGGCGTACCCCTGCCGTTGCAGCAGGCCGAGCAGCTGCGGCAGCTTGGTCTGCAGGGCGCGTGGCACCCTGCGCATGGAGCCGGTCACGTCGAAGAGCACCGCGATGGGCGTCGACTGCGGGTGCTCGTCGGAGTCCCGGCTCTCCCGGCTCGCGTCGCGGGGGTCGAGCGCGGGGTGCACGGTGCGCGCCCCGCTGTCGCTGTAGGAGAAGGCGCTCCGGCCGGTGGACCGGCGGTAGCGGTCGGCGGCGTCGTACACGTCCGTGGACCAGATTCCACTGCCCATGACAGCTCCCTAGGGGGTGCGGGTGAACGGTCGGAAGGTGCGTGGCCCGTAGAGCCGGTCCAGCACCTGGTCGAGTTCGCGCAGCAGACGCCAGGCGTCGTCGGGGCGGGCGTCCAGGGGCCGCTGCCGGCAACCCTGCGCGAAGGCGTGCAGCTCGCGGGGTGCGCGCGGCCCCATCAGCCAGCTCATGCAGCGGCTGGCCATCGCGATGTCGGTGCCCGGGCCGCAGGGCCGTTTGCCGGGGACCTCCTCCGGATACCAGTCCTCCTGGCCCGGCACCAGCGCCGGGATCGTGCTGCCGACGGCTGCGGAGAAGCACCAGTCGACAAGCACCACGCCGTGGGCGTCCGGCTCGATCAGCACGTGTCGCGGCAGGACCGCGCCGTGCACCACGCCCGCCCGGTGGGCCAGGCCGAGCACCACCAGCAGCCGCCGCCACATCCAGGCCACGTCCCGGGCGTCCAACCCGTCGGGGTACGCGCGCCGCACCTCGTCGAGGTCGTGCAGGCCGGGTGCGGTGGCGAGCACGGTGATCCGCCGTTCGGCACCGGAGGTGGCGTCGCGGTGCGGGAATTCGTCGACGAGCCGAGGCACGTACGGCAGGTAGCGCGGGTCGCCGCGCTCGGCGATGGTGCGCAGGGCGTGCGCCTCGCGGGCCATCAGGTCGTTGTCGGTGGGCCGTCGGGGGAGTTTGAGCAGCCGGTCGTCGCCCACGTCGTAGAGGTCGGCCAGGTCGCCCGAGTGGGCCGGCGTGCCGAGGCGGTAGTCGCCGAGGACGGTGACCCGCCGGGCCCGCCACCGGGTGGTGACGTGGATGAACGCGTCGAGGGCTTCGGCGCGTACCGCCGGGTCGGTCGGCAGGCGGTCGGGGTGCAGGGCCGCGACCAGCTCGCGGTAGCGGCGGGCCGGCTGGTCGGCGCCGAACAGATCGGCGTCGGTGCGGGCGGCCGCGACCAGGCCGATGGCCTCCGCGGCCCTCACCGCACCGTCTCCTCGCGGGCGGGGCGCAGCAGCGCCGGGTGCAGCAGGCGGGCGTCGCCGGCCCGGTAGAGCCGTGCGCGCGGGCCACCTCGGGCCCCGCCGCGCTCGGTGCTGGTGCCGGTGCTCTCCACGAAGCCCGGCACGGAGAGCACCTTGCGGTGGAAGTTGCCGGCGTGCAGCGGGTGCCCCCAGACCGTCTCGTAGACGGCGCGCAGCTCGCTGATCGTGAACTCGGCGGCGAGGAAGCGGGTGGCGAGCGGGGTGTACTCCAGCTTGGACCGGGCCCGCTCCAGCGCGTCGTCGATGATGCGGCCGTGGTCGAAGGCGAGCTGCCGGCTGGTCAGCGCGGTCACCGGCAGCCAGATCGCCTCGTCGGCGTCGGTGCCGGCGGCCGGGTCGGGCAGGTCGGGGGCGAACGCGAGGTGGGCGATCGAGACGACGCGCATCCGCGGGTCACGGTCGGGGTCGCCATAGCTGCCCAACTGCTCCAGGTGTACGCGCCGGAGCCCCTCCCCGCCGAGCCCGGTCTCCTCGGCCAGCTCCCGTCGAGCGCCGGCGGTCAGGTCCTCGTCGGGGCGGACGAAGCCGCCGGGCAGTGCCCAGTGCCCCGCGAAGGGCGCCTCGCCGCGCCGGATCAGCAGCAGGTGCAGGGCACCGTCGCGGATGGTCAGCGCCACCACGTCGACGGTCACGGCGACCGACGGGTAGGCCCGCGGGTCGTACGCGGCCAGGAAGTCCTGCTCGTTCATCTGGTCTCTCTCATCCTGAGAACATCTCGTTATGAGAACAACGTAGCGCAGACGTACGCCCCTGCCAAGCCCGAATCAGGATCGGCAGGGACGCGTCAGCGCACGAGACCCGCCAGGTGCGGTCGGCCGCGCGAGTCGTGCAGGGCGAATGCCCCGTCCGGCAGGAGGGTGAAGTCCACAGTGCTCGGCAGCGGTACGGGCAGCTTGAACGCCACCTCGACGGTGCAGGCGCCCGGCAGCCGGGTCTCCAGCGCCGCGAGGCAGCGCGCCTTGCTCCACATGCCGTGCGCGATCGGCCGGCGGAAGCCGAACAGCCGCGCCCCGAGCCGGGAGGTGTGGATCGGGTTGTGGTCCCCGGAGACCCGCGCGTACTCCGTGCCGACGCGGGGTTCCACCCGCCAGCGGGCCGTGGCCGTGGGCGCGGTCGGACGCTCGCCCCGATCCCGTCCGCCGGGTGTGCGCTCCCGGCCCAGGTACGTCGAGACGCCGCGCCAGACCTCCTCGCCGTCGACCGATCCGACCAGCACCACGTCCACCTGCCGCCCCCGGTCGTGCGGACGCAGGTTCTCGGCGAACGTCGTGAAGTCGAGGGCCTCGTCGGCGGTGATCGGGCGGTGCACGGTGATCCGGTTGCCGACGTGCACCACGCCGGTCAGCGGGATGGGAAAGCCCGGCGCGGTCATCAGTCGCAGGGTCAGCGGAAAGCCCAGGATGTGCGGGAACGTCGCGGGCAGCCGATCGGTGAGCCGGAACCCGCAGACCCGGTCGTAGTCGGCCAGGTGCGCCCGGTCGGTCCGTACCCCGGCCACGGTGAACTCGACCGCCGGCAGGTCGGCGCCGCGCCGCCCACCGAGTCCGGGCAGCGCGCCGAGCGCGGCCCGCCGGTACAGCGCGCCGGGCGCGGGCATCCGGGGCAGCTCGACGCGCGTCCGGCCGCCCGCGCCGGCCGCACCGGCACCGCTGAGGTCACTGGTCACCTCGGCCGCCGACGCGCTCAAGTCGTGCGTCTGCTCGATGCTCAGGTCGGCGCCGACGGCCTCCGGCCGGCGGATCGCGTCCAGCGTCTCGCGCGACAGGATCTCGGTCGGGCCCTCGATCAGCTCGTGGACCGACAGGTCGTCCGGCTCTCTCCGTTTGCCCATCACGCCCCCAGCAGGCTCTGGCCGCAGACCCGGACGACGTTGCCGCTGACCGCGCCGCTGGCCGGCCAGGCCAGCCAGCCGATCGTCTCGGCCACGTCCACCGGCAGCCCGCCCTGAGCCAGGCTGTTCATCCGCCGGCCCGCCTCGCGGACGACCAACGGGATGCGGGCGGTCATCCGGGTCTCGATGAAGCCGGGGGCCACCGCGTTCACGCTGATTCCCCGGTCGCGCAGGGCCGGGGCGAGCGAGTCGACCACGCCGATCACGCCGGCCTTGCTGGTGGCGTAGTTGGTCTGCCCCCGGTTACCGGCGATCCCGGCGATCGAGGAGACGCCGATGATCCGCCCGCCGGCCGGGATCAGCTCCCGCTCCAGCAGCACGTCGTTGATCCGCTCCTGACTGGACAGGTTGACGTCGATGACCTGGTCCCACCGGTCGGCGTCCATCCGGCCGAGCGTCTTGTCCCGGGTGATGCCGGCGTTGTGCACCACCGCGTCGACCCGACCGTGCCGGCTGGCCAGGTGGTCGGCGAGGCGGGTCGGCGCGTCCGGCGCGGTCAGGTCGAGCTGGACTGCCGTACCGCCGATCTCGTTCGCCACCGCGGCGAGGGCGTCCCCGGCCGCCGGGACGTCCAGGGCGACCACCTGCGCGCCGTCGCGGGCGAGGACCCGGGCGAGGGCCGCGCCGATACCCCGGGCAGCCCCGGTGACCAGCACGACCTGCCCGTCCAGCGGCCGGTCCCAGTCGGCCGGGGCGCTCGCCGCGCCGGCGCCGACCCGGATGACCTGCCCGGAGACGTACGCCGACCGGCCGGACAGGAGGAAGCGGAGGGTCGATTCGAGGCTTGTGCGGGTGCCGGCGGCGCTCGTGTCGCCTGTCACATAGACGAGCTGGGCGGTGGTGCCCCGACCGAACTCCTTGCCGATGCTGCGGACCAGCCCTTCCAGGGCGCGCTGCGCGGTCGCCGCACGCGGTGTCGGGCACTCGTCGGGCGGGGTGCCGAGCACGATCACCCGGCCACTGGGCAGCAGGGCCCGGGCCTGCGGGTGGAAGAAGTCGTAGAGCTGACGCAGCTGGGTCGAGTCGGTGATGCCGGTGGCGTCGTACACCAGGGCGCCGAAGCGGTCCTGTGCCTCGGCCGTGCCGGTGTCGCGCAGCTCGACCCCGGCGGCGGCCAGGATCGTGGTGACCGGCTCGGCGAGCCGGCCGCCGCTGGCCGCGCCGAGCAGGACCGGCCCGGTCAGCAGCGGGTCGCCGGGGTGGTGTCGGCGCAGTCGCGGCGGGTCGGGCAGCCCGAGGCGCTTGACCAGCGCGCGGCCGGCGGCCGATTGGACGAAGCTCGCGTACCTGTCGGTCATGGGCGTAGCCTACTGGCGAGTAAGGTTCGAGCAACACTTGTCGAGGAGGCGGATCGTGCAGAGCATCCGGCGGGTCGCGGTCATCGGGGGCAACCGCATCCCCTTCGCCCGTTCCAACTCCCGCTACGCGGACGCGTCCAACGCGGACCTGCTCGGCGCGGCGCTCGACGGTCTGATCGCCCGGTACGGGCTGGCCGGGCAGCGGGTCGGCGAGGTGGTCACCGGGGCTGTGCTCAAGCACTCCCGCGACTTCAACCTCACCCGCGAGGTGGTCCTCGGGTCCCGGCTCGACCCGCACACCCCCGCGTACGACATCCAGCAGGCCTGCGGCACCGGCCTGGAGGCGGCGATCCTCGTCGCCAACAAGATCGCCCTCGGTCAGCTCGACGTCGGCATCGCCGGCGGTGTCGACACCACCTCCGACGCGCCGCTCGCGGTCAACGAGGAGATGCGGCGCACGCTGCTCAAACTCAACTCCGCCCGGACGCTCGGCCAGCGGCTGAAGGTCGCCGCGAAGCTGCGCCCGCTCCAGCCGTTCAAGCCGGAGATCCCGCGCAACGCCGAGCCGCGTACCGGCCTGTCCATGGGGGACCACGCCGCCCGCACCGCGCTGCGCTGGCAGATCGACCGGCGCTCGCAGGACGAGCTGGCACTGCGCTCGCACCAGCGGCTCGCCGCCGCGTACGACAGGGGTTTCTTCGACGATCTGATGACGCCCTACCTGGGGCTCACCCGCGATGCGAACCTCCGCCCGGACAGCAGTCTGGACAAGCTCGGCGCGCTGCGACCCGTCTTCGGCACCCGTGGCCCGGACGCCGAGCACGCCACCATGACCGCCGGGAACTCGTCGCCGCTCACCGACGGCGCGTCCACGGTGCTGCTGGCCAGCGAGGAGTGGGCCGCCGCGCACCACCTGCCGGTGCAGGCCTGGTTCAGCCTGTCGGAGACGGCGGCCGTGGACTTCGTGCACGGCGACGAAGGGCTGCTGATGGCCCCCGCGTACGCGGTGCCGCGGATGCTGGCCCGCGCCGGGCTGACGTTGCAGGACTTCGACTACTACGAGATCCACGAGGCGTTCGCCTCGCAGGTGCTGGCCACCCTCGCCGCCTGGGAATCGCCGGAGTTCTGCAAGGACCGGCTGGGACTGGACGCCCCGTTGGGCGCGATCGACACCGACCGGCTCAACGTCAACGGCTCGTCCCTGGCCGCCGGGCACCCGTTCGCCGCCACCGGCGGCCGGATCGTGGCCACGCTGGCCAAGCTGCTGGCCGAGAAGGGCAGCGGGCGCGGGCTGATCTCCATCTGCGCGGCCGGCGGCCAGGGCGTGACGGCGATCCTGGAGCGCTGAGGCGTCCCTGTCGATCAACCTGTACGTCGTCCGGTCGCAGCGGGCGGCAAACCGCGGGCGTCGCAACGAACGGCGGACGATACTGGCACGGTGGAGGAGGACCTCGTCGAACTACTGGCCTCGACCGGAGTCACCTGCCGGTTGTTGGTCGAGCAGACGCAGGGCCCATACCACCGAGCTGTGCATCCCGAGCGGCGGGAGATCACCGAGGACCGCGATGGTCTCCCGCTGCGCCTTGGGCTACGCCTATTGGCGGCGGACGCCACCACCCCCCTCGCGGACGTCCTCGTCGAAGTCTGGCAGGCCGACCACGTGGGCCGATACTCCGGCTTCCAGCCATTCGAAGCGAGGCCGGGACAGGTGGTCACCTCGGAGTCGGTGCCGCACGACGTGATCGCCGCCGGTGAGACGTACCTGCGGGGCAGCCAGCGCACCGACGAGCGCGGGATGTGCGCGTTCAACACGATCTACCCGGGCTGGTACGCCAGCCGCACCGTGCACATCCACCTCATCGCGCACCTCGGCGACCGCTCGGTGACCACGCAGCTCTACTTTCCCGACAGGGTCACCGACGAGGTTTTCAGTCGCCCGCCCTATCGGGGCCGGCCGCAGCGCGACACCACCAACGCCACCGACAGCATCTTTGCCGACGGCGGTGAGCAGATGATCCTGGACCTGCAAGGAGATCCGACGACCGGCTACACCGGGGTCCTCTGCGTCGTCCTCGACCGGCAAGCGCGACCTGCCTCGGCTCCGGGTCCTTCGGCGGAAAGCGACAGTTGATCGTGGCCAGCAAGGAGCAGATCAGGGCCACCATCGAGGCACACCTCGCCGCCGTCGGCGCCGCCGACGCTACCGCGCTGGCGGATCTCTACACACCGGATGGCCGTCTGTATGACCCCGCTGGCGGATCCCCAGTCACCGGCCGAACGGCCATCCAGCAGCACTTTGCCGGCGTGCTCACCGAGCAACGGACAATGGAACTGGTCATGGTGGCGATCGCCGACCACCACGCCGCGTTCCATTTCCGCGCCACACCAGCCGACGGCCCCACCAGAGAGGTCATCGACACCATGACCTTCGACGACCAAGCCATGATCACTTCAATGCAGGCGTACGCGAGCTGACACCAAACCCGGTCGGAGTAACCTGCGTGGCCTGCCGTCCGACCAAGGGGAGGAATCGCTCCACCGAGGCCGCGAATGCTGAGGGTCGTCCGCCCAGGGGAAATGCCCAGCCCGTGGCTGCTGGCCGTTGCCGACGGTCGCTTCGAAGCAGCCCTGAGCGACCTGACCGAGGCAATGCACATCGGCTCGCCGCCCCGGTCAGTAGAAATCCGCCAAGCTGCGCCCGGTCTTCGGACCG
This sequence comes from Micromonospora sp. NPDC005194, assembly GCF_040608335.1. NCBI lineage: Bacteria > Bacillati > Actinomycetota > Actinomycetes > Micromonosporales > Micromonosporaceae > Micromonospora > Micromonospora sp. NPDC005194. Next base: position 59,265 of record NZ_JBEXIA010000007.1, read on the forward strand.
GGCGAGGATCGCAACGTCGTGGGCCGGCAGGGCCAGGCCGCGTGAGTGCGGCCGTGCACGACACCCCGCGGGTGTGACCTGACCCGACCCGTCCCGCCGACCGGCCGGTGGGCCGGGTTGGCTGGGGCTGCGACCGGCGCGTACGCGAGAATGAGGTACGTGACGACGATCCCGAACGTGCTCGCCAACCGGTACGCCTCACCCGAGTTGGTCGCCCTCTGGTCGCCCGAGGAGAAGGTCCGGATGGAGCGGCGGCTCTGGCTTGCCGTGCTCCGTGCCCAGCGCGACCTCGGCGTGCCCGTCCCGGACGGCGTGGTCGAGGCGTACGAGCGGGTGCTCGACCAGGTCGACCTCGCCTCGATCGCGGAGCGGGAGCGGGTCACCCGGCACGACGTCAAGGCCCGCATCGAGGAGTTCAGCGCCCTCGCCGGGCACGAGCATGTGCACAAGGGAATGACCTCCCGGGATCTCACCGAGAACGTCGAGCAGCTCCAGGTGCGGGCCTCGTTGGAGCTGATCCGCGACCGGGTGGTGGCCACCCTGGCCCGGTTGGCCCGGCTGGCGTACGAGCACTCCGAGCTGGTCATGACCGGCCGCTCGCACAACGTGGCCGCGCAGGCCACCACGCTTGGCAAGCGCTTCGCGTCGGCGGCGGAGGAGCTGCTGATCGCGTACGAGCGGCTGGAGGACCTGATCGACCGCTACCCGCTGCGCGGCATCAAGGGGCCGGTTGGCACGGCCGCCGACCAGCTCGACCTCTTCGACGGTGACGCCGACAAGGTCGCCGAGCTGGAGCGACGGGTCGCCGAGCACCTGGGCTTCGCGCGGGTGCTCGACAGCGTCGGGCAGGTCTACCCGCGCTCGTTGGACTTCGACGTGCTGTCGGCGCTGGCGCAGACCGCCGCCGCGCCGTCCTCGCTGGCCACCACGATCCGGCTGATGGTCGGTCAGGAGCTGGTGACCGAGGGCTTCAAGCCGGGTCAGGTCGGCTCCAGCGCGATGCCGCACAAGATGAACACCCGTTCGTCGGAGCGGGTGAACGGCTTCGCGGTGATCATCCGGGGTTACCTGTCGATGGTCGGCGAGCTGGCCGGTGACCAGTGGAACGAGGGCGACGTGTCCTGCTCGGTGGTCCGCCGGGTGGCTCTGCCGGACGCGTTCTTCGCCGCCGACGGGCTGTTCCAGACCTTCCTGACCGTGCTCGACGAGTTCGGCGCTTACCCGGCGGTGATCAACCGGGAGTTGGAGCGGTTCCTGCCCTTCCTGGCGACCACCAAGATCCTGGTGGCGGCGGTCCGGCGTGGCGTCGGCCGGGAGGTCGCGCACGAGGTGATCAAGGAGCATGCGGTCGCCGTGGCGCTGGCCATGCGCGAGAAGGGCGCCCCGGAGAACGACCTGTTCGACCGCCTGGCCGCCGACGGCCGCCTGGGCCTGTCCCGCGCCGACATCGACACCCTGGTCGCCGACCGCACCGCCTTCGTCGGAGCGGCGAAGACCCAGGTGGAAGCGGTAACCCGCCGCATCACCAAGGTGGTAGAAACCCACCCGGAAGCCGCAACCTACACCCCACCCCCCATCCTCTAACCCCGCCGACTCCCCCCCCTCGCCCCCGCGCCCCAGCGTTCGTCCCGCCCCAGCGTTCGTTGATCATGAAGTTATTGCCGCGACACGCCGACGCGCAGGGCAATAACTTCATGATCAACCGGGTGGCGAGGGGCCGGCAGCGAGGGTCGGGTTAGTCGCCGGTGGGGGTTTCTGCGGCTGTTCGTAGGTTGGGGCCGCTTGCGGGTTCGGCGATGCCGCCGAGAGACTCGGCGAAGGCCGGGTCGGTGGCGGTCTCCGCCGCCACCGCCGGCTGGTCGGCCGGCATGACCTGGGGCATCGTGGGTACGGCGATAACCGCCGTGCCGTACGCGCAGATCTCCATCCACATCTCACCGCAGTCCCGGCTGTCGAAGCGCATGCCGATCACGGCGTTCGCGCCGAGCCGCAGGGCCTCCTCGCCGAGGCGGGTCACGGAGTCGGTACGCCAGCGGGTCAGGTTGTCCGGCGCCATCGGGTCGTACGCGCCACCGCGCAGATTCTTGACACCCTCGCGGTACGGGTTGCGCGTCCTGGCCATCGATGACACCACCTCACCGAGAATCTGGCGGATCTCGTAGCCGGGCAGTTGCTCTGTCGTCACGACCAGCACGGTTCCGATGCTGTCAGGAGTTGCGCGACCCGATCGGGTGCCGTGTTCACCTGATCGGATGCTGCAAAACGACGCGGCGCGGACGGTCGGCACGCCGGCGACCATCCGCGCCGCGCGGGCGCTAACGGTCAGACACCGGCCACCGAGGTGATCCAGGCCCGGTTGTACGCGACACTGCCGTAGTTCTGGATGGAGGAGCCGTCGGCCGTGGAGGCCACACCGACCTGCTGGCCGTTGTAGAACTGCGGCCCGCCCGAGTCGCCCCGCCAGGCGTTGCCGTTGATCCGGCTGCTGCGGATCGCCTGCCCGCCGTACGCGTCGGTTGCGCTGTTGCTGGTCACCTGGACGGTGGCGGTCTTGAGCTGGCTGGAGGCGTCGCACCCGCTGTAGCAGGTCATGCCCCACCCGTAGATCGAGTTGGTCGAGCCGACGGGCGGGTTGCTGCTGGCCAGGGACACCGCCGAGGTGCTGACGGTGCTGGAGAGCCGCATGAGGGCCAGGTCGTTACGGGTGTAGGTGGCGCTGACGGTACGGGTGACCCCGCCCGAGGCGCGGTAGACGCTGCCGACCCGGACCGACATCGTGCCGCTGATGCAGTGTCGGGCGGTGAGCACCCACTGCGCGGCGATCACGCTGCCCGAGCAGGTGAACGAGCCGTTGCTCAGCACGGCGGCGGCCCAGGGGGCGGACGACACGGTGCCGCCGCCGATGATGGGTTGGGGGCCGGCCGGGGCGGCGGACGCGCCGGACGCGGCGGCGAGGGCGCCGACCAGCGCGGTGCTGATCAGGGCGAGCAGGGGACGAACGCGCATCGGTGGACTCCTTGGAGGGGCTGGGGCCCGGGGTCGCCGGGTGCCCGGTGGCGACAGCGGGAGATCCCCGCCGCCGCTGGCATCGAGTGATGTCGATGTACTGTAGGGCCGACGAGCATCGTTTTCAAGAAGCTTATCGAGATCAACGAATGTAACGATTCGGCTACCCAGCGCGCCGTATATGCCCTGCTGGGGCCGCCTGTCCCGCCCCGCCGGCCGCACCCGCCGCCGGTTATGTGGATCACTGCCTGAACTGCGCCCGGCCGGTGCGTCCGCGACGGTATCTGCCAGGTACGCTGGCTGCGCTCGCCCGTTGTGGGTCGGCACCCAACTGCGTACACAGTCAGGAGTGCCCAGTGCCTCGCGTCGTCGTCGACGTCATGCTCAAGCCCGAGATCCTCGATCCGCAGGGCCAGGCCGTCGCAAACGCGCTGCCCCGGCTCGGCGTCAGCGACGTCGCCTCAGTGCGGATCGGCCGGCGCATCGAGATCGACTTCACCGGTGAACCGGACCTGGACCGGGCCCGGGAGATCGCCGACAAGCTGCTCGCCAACCCGGTCATCGAGGACTTCACCGTCCGCCTGGTCGAGACCGACGAGACCGCGGACGCCCGCTCGTGACCGCCCGGGTCGGTGTGGTCACCTTCCCCGGCTCGCTCGACGACGGGGATGCCGCCCGCGCCGTCCGGATCGCCGGCGCCGAGCCGGTCCGGCTCTGGCACGGCGATGAGGATCTGCACGGTGTGGACGCGGTCGTGCTGCCCGGCGGCTTCTCCTACGGTGACTACCTGCGCTGCGGCGCCATCGCCCGGTTCGCCCCGGTGATGGAGACGCTCGTGGACGCCGCCCGCGGTGGCCTGCCGGTGCTCGGCATCTGCAACGGCTTCCAGATCCTCTGCGAGGCGCACCTGCTGCCCGGCGCGCTCACCCGCAACCAGCACCTGCACTTCCGCAACCGGGACCAGGTCCTGCGCGTCGAGTCGGCCGGCACGGCGTGGACCAACGCGTTCCAGCCCGGCCAGGAGATCCTCATCCCCGTGAAGAACGGCGAGGGCTGCTACGTCGCCGACACCGCGACGCTGGACCAGCTCGAAGCCGAGGGGCGGGTCGTCGCGCGCTACGTCGGCGGCAACCCCAACGGGTCGCTGCGCGACATCGCGGCCATCACGAACTCCGCCGGCAACGTTGTCGGCATCATGCCGCACCCCGAGCACGCGGTGGAGGCGCTCACCGGCCCCTCGCTGGACGGCCTGGGCTTCTTCACCTCGGTCCTCAAGCACCTGGTGGGGGCGCCCGCGTGAACGCGAGGAGTCGGTCAGGCGGGCACGAGCGCAGCGAGGAGAGGTCATGACCACCCATCCGGACCCGGTACGGGACACTCCGGAGGCGTACTCCGCCCCGGCGCAGCCGACCGAGCCGCTGGCGCAGCCCGCCGCTCCGTCCCAGCCGGCGACCGCCGACTGGACCGACGGCGTGGACACCGTGCCGCGCGCCGGTGGCACGCCGGGCGAGTTGCAGCCGTACACCGAGCTGGGTCTGCGCGACGACGAGTACGACCGGATCCGGCAGATCCTCGGCCGTCGACCCACGCAGTCCGAGCTGGCGATGTACTCGATCATGTGGAGCGAGCACTGCTCCTACAAGTCGAGCAAGGTGCACCTGCGCCAGTTCGGTGAGAAGGCCCCGCACAGCGACCGGCTGCTCGCCGGCATCGGCGAGAACGCTGGCGTGGTGCAGGTCTCCGACGAGCTGGCGGTGACCTTCAAGGTCGAGTCGCACAACCACCCGAGCTTCGTCGAGCCGTACCAGGGCGCGGCGACCGGCGTCGGCGGCATCGTCCGGGACATCCTCGCCATGGGTGCCCGCCCGATCGCGGTCATGGATCCGCTGCGCTTCGGTGCCGCGGACCACCCGGACACCGCTCGGGTGCTCACCGGCGTGGTCGCCGGCGTGGGTGGCTACGGCAACTGCCTCGGCCTGCCCAACATCGGCGGCGAGCTGGTCTTCGACCCGTCCTACCAGGGCAACCCGCTGCTCAACGCGCTTTGCCTGGGCGTACTGCCGGTCGACCGGCTGCAGAACAAGGCCGCCGCGGGCCCCGGCAACGTCGTGGTGCTGATGGGTGCCAAGACCGGCCGGGACGGCATCGGCGGCGTGTCGGTGCTGGCCAGCGCCACCTTCGACGAGGGCAGCGAGGCCCGTCGCCCGGCCGTGCAGGTCGGCGACCCGTTCACCGAGAAGCTGCTGATCGAGGCGTGCCTGGAGCTGTACGACGGTCAGCTGGTCGTCGGTATCCAGGACCTCGGTGGCGCCGGCCTGACCTGCGCGCTCACCGAGACTGCCGCTGCTGCCGGCACCGGCATGCGGGTCTGGCTGGAGCGGGTGCCGCTGCGGGAGCCCTCGATGGACCCGCACGAGATCCTGGCCAGCGAGTCGCAGGAGCGGATGCTGCTGGTCGTCGAGCCGGACAAGCTCGACGCGGTGCTCAAGACCTGTGAGAAGTGGGGCGTCCTCGGCACCGCGATCGGCGAGGTCACCGCCCCGGAGCCGGACGGCCGCCCGGGTCGACTGCTGATCACCTGGCAGGACCACCTGGTCGTCGACGTGCCGCCGGGTTCGCTTGTCGACGACGGCCCGGTGTATGCCCGACCGATGCGGGAGCCGGCCGACCTGATCCTGCTCCAGGCCGACCGGGCCGAGACGCTGCCCCGCCCGGCCGACCCGGAGGCGCTGCGGGAGACCGTGCTGCGCATGATCGCGTCGCCGAACCTGGCCGACAAGACCTGGGTCACCGAGCAGTACGACCGCTACGTGCTGGGCAACACAGTGCTCGCGCAGCCGGAGGACGGCGGCGTGATCCGGATCGACGAGCGGACCGGGCTCGGCGTGGCGCTGTCGGTCGACGGCAACGGCCGGTACGCCCGGCTCGACCCGTACAACGGCACCAAGCTGGCCCTGGCCGAGGCGTACCGGAATGTGGCGGTGACCGGCGCGAAGCCGATCGCCGTCACCAACTGCCTCAACTTCGGCTCCCCGGAGGACCCGGGCGTGATGTGGCAGTTCGCCGAGGCCGTGCGCGGCCTGGCGGACGGCTGCCTGGAGCTGGGCATCCCGGTCACCGGTGGCAACGTCAGCTTCTACAACCAGACCGGCGCGGCGGCCATCCACCCGACCCCGGTGGTCGGTGTGCTGGGTGTGCTGGACAACGTGGCCGACCGGGTGCCGATGGGCTTCGTCCCGCGTCCCGGCGGCGACCACGACCAGCTCTACCTGCTCGGCGAGACGAATGTGGAGCTGTCCGGCTCGGAGTGGGCCTGGGTGACGCACGAGCACCTCGGCGGCATCCCGCCGCAGGTCGACCTGCTTCGCGAGAAGGCGCTGGCCGACCTGCTGGCCGAGGCGGCCCGGGTGGGTCACCTCAGTTCGGCGCACGACCTGTCCGACGGTGGCCTCGCCCAGAGCCTGGTCGAGTCCTGCCTGCGGCGTGGCGTCGGCGCACGGATCGCCGTGCCCGAGCAGTTCGCCGACGGTTCGATGCCGTTCGTCTACCTGTTCAGCGAGTCCGCCACGCGGGCGCTGGTGTCGGTGCCGCGTGGCCACGACAAGGCGTTCGCGGCGCTCTGCGCCGAGCGGGGGGTGCCGTTCGAGCTGATCGGCGTCACCGACCCGACCGGCGGTGCGCTGGAGGTGCACGGCCAGTTCCGGATCGGTCTGGACGAGCTGCGCGCCGCGCACACCGAGACCCTGCCGCGCCTCTTCGGCGGCGCTGCGGCCGTCGACGTGCCCGCGCCGGCCGCCGGCGTGGCGGGCGCGGTCGAGGCCGTGCCGCTGCCGGGTGCCCCGGCCGAGCCGGTGGACGCGTCGGAGGTGCTCTCCGAGCCGATCGCCTCGGCCGGTCCGTCCCCGCAGACCGGAGCTGTCGACCCGGTCGGGTCGGAGCAGCCGGGCGAATCGTCCGAGTCTGACCCCGGTGCCGCCGAGCCGTCGCCTGACGAGCGCTGAGGCGTTGACGGCGGCCGTCTACGGCCAGCCCGGGTCGGGTGCCCGCTTCGACTGGGGCCTGACCGGGGCGGCCGAACTCGGCCGCGTCTGCGCGGCGCTGGTGGTGGTGGACGTCCTCTCGTTCACCACCGCCGTCGAGGTGGCGGTCGCCCGGGGCATGCGGGTGCACCCGTTCCCGTGGGGCGAGCAGGCCGCCGAGTACGCGGTGCGGGTCGGCGCGGTCGCGGCGGTGGGCCGTCGCCGGGTGACAGCCGACCATCCGTGGTCGCTCTCACCCGCCGCGTTGAGCGCCGCGCCCGTCGTGGCGGACCTGGTGCTGCCCTCACCGAACGGCTCCGCGATCAGCGCGGCCGCCAGCGCCACCGGGCTGCCGGTGGTCGCGGCGTGCCTGCGCAACGCCCGCGCCGTCGGGCGTTGGCTGCGCCGCCAGGGGTACGGCACGACGGACGCCCCCATCGGCGTCGTCGCCTCGGGTGAGCGGTGGCCGGACGGGTCGCTACGACCGTCGGTCGAGGACCAGCTCGGCGCGGCGAGCGTGCTGGACGCCCTGTCCGGTGTGCCGGGTGGCCTCTCCGTGGAGGCGGCCATGGCGCTCGCCGCGCTGGCCAGCACTCCGGACGTGCCCGCCGCGGTGCGCGGCAGCGTGTCCGGTCGGGAGTTGACCGAGGGCGGCTTCGGCGCCGACGTCGACGTCGCGGTCCGGGTGGGCGTGTCGGACGTCGTACCGGTTCTCCGCCAGGGCGTGTTCTCCGCCGCCTGACCGTCGCGGGTCGCCGGCCCGCTCGCGCCGCGCCCACATCCGCGTCCCGCCGCGCCCGCGCCCGTCCGGTGCCGGGCGTGATCAACTCGGTTTCCGGGAAGTCGGTGTGTCGAGGTAACGCGGACAGCCCGCCTTCCTGGAAGACGAGTTGATCACGCTGGAGGACCGGGCGACCAGCGCCCGCAACGGAACGGCCGCCCGGAGATCCGGGCGGCCGTTCTGCCGTGCTGCGGTGCCGTGGTGCTGGTCAGTCGTCCAGCCAGTCGAGGCGTCGGCCGCCCCGCTCGGTGGGCGGCGGCCCGTCCGGCCGGGCCCGGCCACCCTGCTGTTGGCCGTAGCCGGCCTGGTCGTAGCCCCGGTCGTCGTAGGCGCCGCGTTGCTGCGGGGCTTCCTTGCCGTAGCCGCCCTGGTCGTACCCGCCGCCCTGCTGCTGGCCGTAGCCGGCCTGGTCGTAGCCCCGGTCGTCGTAGGCGCCGCGTTGCTGCGGGGCCTCCTGGCCGTAGCCGCCCTGGTCGTACCCGCCGCCCTGCTGCTGGCCGTAACCGCCCTGGTCGTACGCGCTGGTCTGCTGGCCGTAGCCGCCAGCCGGCTCCGCCGCGCGACCGCCGCCGTACGGGGCCGTCGGATCGGGCTGGCCGTAGCCCGGATCCTGCTCCGGCTGGTAGACGCCGGTGGCGTACGGGTCGGCCGGAGCCGGGTACTGGGTGCTGTCACCGGTGTAGCGGCCGGTCGGCTCGTCGAAACGCTCGCCGTAGCCCGCCCCACCGGCGGGAGCGGGCGGGTAGCCCGCGCCACCGGCCGGGGCGGTGTAGTCACGGCTGCCGTAGCCGCCACCCGGGGCGGCAGCGCCGCCGTAGCCCGCGCCCGAGCCGGGTGCGGCACCGTAGGGGTCCCCCGCCGGGCCGGCGCCGTAGCCGCCCTCCGGCGTTGCCGCCGTGCCGTAGCCGCCGCCCGAGGACGGCGCGTTGCCGTAGCCACCGGCGCCGTAGCCGCCCGGAGCGGGCTCGTCGCCGTAGCCGGTGCCACCCCAGCCCTGCTGGCCCGCCGCGCCGTAGGGCTGCGCTGGCGCTCCGTACGGGTCCGGCGGGACGTCGTCGACCACCGGGCGGTGCATCATCGTCGGCGCCTCGCTCAGCGCCGCGCCGCCGACCATGGTCGGGTCGGGACCGCCACCGGCGCGGTTGACCACCCGGGTCTGGTCGTCAGTCCCGTGGAAGGCGCCCCGGGCCGCAGGCACGGCGCCAGCCGCGCCAGCGGTCGCCGGCTCGTCATCGTCGTCGCCGTTCTCGCGGCGCTTCATCCAGAGCAGCACGATCGTGCCGACGCCGGCCGCGACCAGCAGGCCGCCGAGCAGGATGATCAGGTACGACCCGAAGCCGCCGCCGTCGTCCTCGTTGGCGGCGTTCGCCGGGGCGCCCGGGCTGGCCGCCTCGGACGGCTGCTCCTCGCCATCCTCCTCGGTCGCCTCCTCGGTGGGGAGGGCCTCGGCGGTGGCGGACGGCGTGGCGCTGGGCGTCACCTCGACCTTGATCTCCAGGCTGATCCGCTGGCCGGTGATGGACTGCCCGGCACTCGCGGTGAAGTTCTTGAACGCCTTGATGTTGTCGGAGGACGCGCCGAGGTCGATACGCCCGGGAGCGATCGGAGCGGAGGTGCTTCCGGTGAAGCGGAAGTTGCCGCTGCCGTCGCTCAGGGCGTCGTAGCGGTGACCGGCGCTGTCCTGCAGGACGACGAAGGCATTCGGCACCGCGGTGTTGTCGGCCTTCTTGACCACCTTGCCGGACACCGACTTCACGGTCTGCGTCTGCTGCGGCGTCGGCGGCGGTGCAGCCTTGGCCGTGAGGTTGACCGTGGTCGAACCCTGTCCGTTCCCGAGCCCAGCACTGGCCTTGACGGTGATGCGGGCAGACCCGTTCGAAGCGTCGTCCGCCAACCTGAACTTGGCCGTGTAGGTCTTGGCCTCGGTCACGTTGCCCTGCGAGCAACCCTCAATGCACTGAAGCTTGGGATTGTCGGAGCTGACAGTGACATCGGTGGGAACGACCGGGTCGTCGAAGCTGAGCGTGTAACTCACTGTCGTCTCGCCGCCCGCTTGAACGGTGCCTGGGGAGGCTGAGACGTTTGTGACCTTGGGCGCGGCCATCGCTGGTGTGGCGGGGACGGCGAGCAGAGCGCCGGCAACCAGCGCTACGACCACACCGGCCCGCTGCTTCCAGGCACGTCGGTGTGTTGACACGTCCACCGCCTTCCGGGCTGACTTCCCTTGACCGGCGGGGCGCCGGGCCGGGGATCATCACGGTACGAATACGCCGTCGGCCACTATGCCTTGTCTGACTGGATCGGCGCGACCCAGGGCCAGCGTCGAGTGCTTCACCTGTGCGTCGTATCGTCCCGTCGTGTCCTCTCCGCACAGTAAGTCCGCCGCCGTGGCGGCGGCTTTGTCGGCGCTTGACGAGGGGCGTACGCCCGAACGGCCGGTACTCCGGGAGGCGGTCCGGTCCTTGTTGGCCGTCCTCGCGGAGCGCGCCCCCGGCCGATCGGTGGAGGTGCGCGTCCCACCATACGGTGCGATCCAGTGCGTTCCCGGTCCTCGACACACCAGGGGAAACCCGCCGAACGTGGTCGAGATGTCCCCGCAGACCTGGTTGGGGCTGGCCACCGGCCGGATCGCGTGGGCCGAAGCGGTCACCGATGGTCGCGTTCAGGTGAGTGGCATCCGGGCGGACCTCTCGGCGTACCTGCCCCTCTAGCTGCGCGGATGTCCGAGTGATCGTGACTCTCGGCAGGGAAATCGTGACTATCTGTATCGACGGCGACTCGCGTACACTGTCAGGCGACGACAGTGGTCCCGGCCGAGGAGTGTGGATCCGCACCGTGATCCCCGCCAGGCCGGTCCAGACCAGCATGAGGGAGCGGTAGTGCCCCGAGGCGACGGCCGGCTGAGCCACGACCTTGACCCCCAACGACCCGGCCCCCAGGACGCCTGCGGCGTCTTCGGTGTCTGGGCCCCCGGTGAAGAGGTCGCCAACCTGACCTACTTCGGCCTCTACGCCCTGCAGCACCGTGGCCAGGAGGCCGCAGGCATCGCGGTGAGCGATGGCTCGGGCGTGGTGGTCTACAAGGATCTCGGCCTGGTGGCCCAGGTCTTCGACGAGCCCACCCTGGCCAGCCTGCGCGGCCACCTGGCGATCGGCCACGCCCGTTACTCCACGACCGGCGCCTCCAACTGGGAGAACGCCCAACCGACCATCCGGTCGACAAGTTCCGGCACGACCATCGCGCTGGCCCACAACGGCAACCTGGTCAACACCGCCGAGCTGGAGAAGGAGGTCGCCGAGCGCGGCCTGGTCGCGGACGGCTCGACCAACGACACCTCGCTGGTGACCATGCTGCTGGCCAGCCATCCGGACCTGTCCGTCGAGGCGGCCGCGCTCGAGGTGCTGCCGCAGCTGCGCGGGGCGTTCAGCTTCGTCTTCATGGACGAGTCGACGCTGTACGCGGCCCGCGACCCGCACGGCGTGCGCCCGCTGGTGCTCGGCCGGCTGGAGCGTGGCTGGGTGGTGGCGAGCGAGACCGCCGCGCTGGACATCGTCGGCGCCAGCGTGGTGCGCGAGGTCGAGCCCGGTGAGCTGATCGCGATCGACGAGGAGGGGCTGCGCTCCACCCGGTTCGCGTCGCCGGAGCCGAAGGGCTGCCTCTTCGAGTACGTCTACATCGCCCGCCCGGACGCCACCATCGCCGGGCGCAACGTGCACGCGGCGCGGGTGCAGATCGGTCGTCAGCTGGCCAAGGAGCACCCGGTGGAGGCCGATCTGGTCATCCCGGTGCCCGAGTCCGGCACGCCGGCCGCGATCGGTTACGCGGAGGCGTCCGGCATCACCTACGGCGCGGGCCTGATGAAGAACCCGTACGTGGGCCGCACCTTCATCCAGCCGTCGCAGACCCTGCGCCAGCTGGGCATCCGGCTCAAGCTCAACCCCCTGCGGCAGAACGTCCGCGGCAAGCGGCTGGTGGTCGTGGACGACTCGATCGTGCGCGGCAACACGCAGCGGGCCATCGTGCGGATGCTGCGCGAGGCGGGGGCGCTGGAGGTGCACGTCCGGATCTCCTCTCCGCCGGTCAGCTGGCCGTGCTTCTACGGCATCGACTTCGCCACTCGGGCGGAGCTGCTGGCCAACGGGTTGGACAACGACGGCATCCGGCGTTCCATCGGCGCCGACACGCTGGGTTACGTCTCGCTTCCTGGCCTGATCGCCGCGACCGAGCAGCCGAAGACCCGGCTGTGTCGGGCGTGTTTCGATGGGGAGTACCCGATCGAGCTGCCGGCCGGCAACCTGATCGGCAAGCACGTCCTCGAAGGGGTGGGCCGCCGGGTCGCCAACGCGACGCCGGAAGCCCCGGACAGCTTCGGCCCGCTCGTCGCCACTCCGGGTGGCGTGACCGCAAACCGCCCGTAGCACCAACCGGCGCGGCCCGGCCACCGCCGGCGCGGCACCGAGAACCACAAAGGGGAGAACCGTGACGCACGTGTCCGAGCGCAGCGGCGCAGGAAGCAGCCCGACCGGCGCTGGCGGCGACCACCAGCCGTGGACGGGCGGTGCTGGCCGTCAGGCCCGTAAACGCTCGGTCTCGTACGCCGACGCCGGGGTCTCCATCGACGCGGGTGACCGCGCGGTGGAGCTGCTCAAGTCGAAGGTGCGCCAGACCCGTCGCCCCGAGGTGCTGGGTGACCTCGGCGGCTTCGCCGGCCTGTTCCGGCTGGACACGAAGAAGTACAAGAGCCCGATCCTGGCCTCCTCGACCGACGGTGTGGGCACCAAGCTGGTGATCGCCCAGCAGATGGACATCCACGACACGGTCGGCATCGACCTGGTCGCGATGGTCGTCGACGACCTGGTGGCCTGTGGCGCCGAGCCGCTGTTCCTGCTCGACTACATCGCCACCGGCGAGGTCGTTCCGGACAAGGTGGCCGAGATCGGCGCGGGCATCGCCGACGGCTGCCGGTACGCGGGCTGCGCGCTGCTGGGCGGGGAGACCGCCGAACACCCCGGCGTGCTGCGCCCGGACGAGTACGACATCTCCGCCACCGGCGTGGGCGTGGTCGAGGAAGCCGACATCCTCAGCCCCGAGCGGGTCGAGGTGGGCGACGTGGTGATCGCGATGCGCTCCTCCGGCCTGCACTCCAACGGCTACTCCCTGGTCCGGCACGTGCTGCTGGGCGCGGCCCGGATGCGTCTGGACATCGTGATCGACGATTTCGGTCGGCAGCGGACCCTGGGTGAGGAGCTGCTTACCCCGACCAAGATCTACGCCAAGGACTGCCTCAAGCTGATCGCCGAGGCCGACGTGCGGGCGCTGTCCCACATCACCGGCGGCGGCATCCCCGGCAACCTGGTCCGGGTGCTGCCGGAGCACGTCGACGCGGTGGTCAACCGGTCCACCTGGAAGCCGCAGCCGATCTTCGACCTGATCCAGTCGAAGGGCCGGATCGACGACCACGACATGGAGTCGACCTTCAACATGGGTGTCGGCATGTTCGCGATCGTCTCGGCCGAGGACGCCGACCGTGCGCTGGCCACCCTGACCGGCCGTGGGGTCGAGGCGTGGCAGGCTGGCGAGATCATCGAGGGCACCGGCAACGTGCAGATGGTCGGTCAGCACACTCGCGGATGATCACGCTCCGGTGATCGTACGGGCACCTGATCAGGGCTTCACCCGAGTGGCCAGTGCCGCCTAGCCTGAAGGGCTCAGGCTGGGCGGAGGAGGGTGATGGCTGCGGGGGAACTGTCGTTCAGCGGGATGCGCGGTCTGGCCGCGGTCCCGTCGTACGTCGTCATGCAGCCGACGACCCTCTGCAACCTCGACTGTGCGTACTGCTACCTGCCGTTTCGGGCCGCTGACCGGCGGATGTCGGTGCCGGTGGCCGAGGCGGTGGCAGCGGCGGTCAACCCGTGGGCGGCGGCCGGTCGCTTTTCCGTCGTGTGGCACGGCGGCGAGCCGCTGGCCGCCGGTCGGGAGCACCTGGCCGACCTGATCGCGCCCTTCGGGCCCGAGGTCGAGCACCACGTGCAGACGAACGCCACGCTGATCGACGACGAGTGGTGCGCGTTCTTCGCCCGGCACGAGGTGCGGGTGAGTGTGAGCGTGGACGGGCCCGCCGAACGCAATGGCGACCGGGTCAACCGTGGCGGTCAGCCGGCGTACGACCGGATCCTGCGCGGTGTGGCGGCGCTGCGCCGACACGGGCTGCCCTTCTCCGCGCTGGCCGTGGTGTCCCGGCCGGCGCCGGGGCTCGCCGCCGAGTTGTACGACTACTTCCTCGGGCTGGGCTGCGACGTGCTGGGCATCAACATCGAGGAGACCGAGGGCGTCAACACCCGCGACAACAGCCATGACGCGGCTGCGGTGACGGCGTTCTGGGCCGAGTTGGTGTCGGCCTGGCGCAAGGAGCCCCGGATCCACCTTCGCGAGGTCGAGTGGTCGCTGCGGTACGCGGCGGCGGTGCTCGACGGCGCGGCGGACGGCGTGTTGCCCCGTCGGTTGGACCCGATCCCGACCATCGGGCACGACGGCTCGGTGACCGTGCTCTCCCCGGAGTTGGCCGGGTTCACCGATCCGCACTACGGCGACTTCAGCAGCGGGAACGTGCTGGCCACTCCGTTGGCCCGGATCCTGACGGACGCGGCGTCGACGCCCTGGGTGGGCGAGTTCCTGGGGGGCGTGGAGGCGTGCCGGGCGTCCTGCCCGTACTTCGGCTTCTGCGGCGGCGGTCATGCCGCCAACCGTTACTTCGAGCTGGGGCGTTTTGACGGTACGGAGACCGAGCACTGCCGCAACAGCAAGATCCGCCTATTGGAGGGAGTGTTGGAGCATGCCCGAGACCACCAGTCACCGGCGGCCTGAGCGCGAAGCGGACGACGCCCCGGACGGAGTGACCAAGCGGGTGCGGGAGGCCGCCCCCGGGCTCGTCGCGCTGCTTCAGGAAGCCGAGGACGCGCGGCGGCTGCGGGCGGAGGTGTCGGGCGGAGACGGCGTCAGCGCGGTCTGCGCCTGGAACCACTTCGAGAACATCCCGACCTTCTACAACTGGAACAACCGCCCGCGCTGAGGCCGACCGTGATCAGGGGCCTGTCGGCCGGCCGGAGTGACCTCCGGCCAGGGCAGGCCCCTGATGATCGGCACCGGTCTCGCTCCCGATGGGCACATGCGTGAGCACGCGGGGGTCACCGCGTGCTCAGCTGCGTCGAGAGGTCAGCGGGTCGGTCGGACCCAGGGATCCGGGTCGTCGTCCGCGTGATTCTCATCATCGTCGTCGACGAACTCTTTCGAGTCGTCGTCGAAGTGGTGCTCAGACTTACCAGCACCCGCCAGTTCGCGCTGCAAGGCGGTGAGGTCGGTGTTCGGGGAGTGGTACTTCAACTCCCGGGCCACCTTCGTCTGCTTGGCCTTAGCACGGCCGCGCCCCATGGCTCGACCCCCTCGCACAGAATGCGGGGCAGCCCGAAGGCGGGCCCCGATGACGTCAGGCATCTCTCGTGGCTCTTACGGTACATGGGGATGCCATCGTTCGGCACCTCGGGTTACCGTCGGCCGGCTCTGCGCGTCGCGGCGATCCGGCCGTCACCCAGTGTACCTGGTAAGGAGCGGAACGAAGAGCACCCGTGACACCGGACAAAACACGCCAAACTTGACCCGGCCTCAGCTTACCGAGTCGGACCGGCGCGGGAGGCCCGGAGGCGGATCTCGGTCGATCCGCCTCCGCCTCCGGGAGGGGTCAGCGCAGGTGGATCGTGCGCAGCCGACCGACCTCGGCCATCCGCCGCTCGGCCAACCGGTCCGCGGCGACCGCCGGCGGCACGCCCTCGGCGTCCGCCAGGTGCAGGATCTCGCGGGTGGTGTCGTAGATCCGGGTGGCCCGCAGCTTTGCCCGCTCGAAGTTGAAGCCCTCGATCTCGTCGGCCACCTGGATCACGCCGCCGGCGTTGACCACGTAGTCCGGGGTGTAGAGGATGCCCCGGTCGGCCAGCAGCTTCTCGATGCCCGGGTGCGCGAGCTGGTTGTTCGCCGCCCCGGTCACCACCTTCGCGCGCAGCGCCGGCACCGTGTCGTCGTTCAGCGCGCCGCCCAGCGCGCACGGGGCGTACACGTCGATGTCTGCAGCGACCAGCGCGGTGGCGTCGTCCACCAGGGTGACCTGCGGGTGGTTCGCGCGCACCCAGGCCAGGGCCTTCGGGTTGACGTCGGTGGCGACCACCTCCGCGCCGTCCTCCAGCAGGTGCCCGGTCAGGTACTTGCCGACCTTGCCGAGGCCCGCCACGCCGACGCGCCGGCCACGCAGGCTCGGCGTGCTCCAGACGTGCTCGGCGGCGGCCCGCATCCCCTGGAAGACACCCCACGCGGTCAGGATCGAGGAGTCGCCGGCGCCGCCGTGCTCGACGCTGCGGCCGGTCACGTACCGGGTCTCGCGGGCGATGATGTCCATGTCGGCGACGTAGGTGCCGACGTCGCAAGCGGTGTAGTAGCGGCCGGCCAGCGACTCCACGAAGCGGCCGTACGCGCGCAGCAGCGCCTCGCTCTTGATCTGCTCCGGGTCGCCCCAGATGACGGCCTTGCCGCCGCCCAGGTCCAGCCCGGCGAGAGCATTCTTGTACGCCATCCCGCGGGACAGGTCGAGCACGTCGGCGAGCGCGTCGTCCTCGCTGTCGTAGGGGTAGAAGCGGGTGCCGCCGAGCGCGGGCCCCAGCGCGGTGGAGTAGATCCCGATGATCGCCTTCAGGCCGCTCTGTTTGTCCTGGCAGAAGACGACCTGTTCGTGACCGGTCGATACCGGGTCGTCGGTGCTCGCGAATACGCCCATGACTGGCTCCTACGGTGGTGTGCGTTCCTTGTGGGACGCGGACCTGGTGGACCCCGGCGGGGATGCTGCCGGTGCGGTCGAGCCTAGTATCGGCCGCCGAGCGGCCGCCCGACGTGCCGGCGTCATCTCACGTTGCGGCGCGCGTGGTCCGGCCGCTGGGCCCGTACGGGTGCGGTTCGTGGGAGGATCGCGCGGTGCCGTCGCTCTTCGCTTCTTACCTGCGCGTGTACGAGCCGCTGACCGCCTTCGACCGGGACCGGCAGAGCTACTGGCGCCGCTACGTCTCCGAAGGGCGGGCGGTCGCCCCGGTCGAGGGCCCCGGCCGCCAGCGGACGGCGGTGATCGAGGCGCTGGGCGCGGGCTGGACCCGGCTGCCCGACCTGCCCGAGGAGGCGTACGTCCTGGAGACGGACGACGGCCTGCTGGTCTGCCCCTGGAACCTGCGCATCCGGGTCGCCGAGGCGGCGCTCAACGCCCGGGACGGGGTGCCCTCGGTGCTCGCCGACGCGTTCGTGCCGCCGGTGCTCGCCGGGCAGGCCAGGGCGGTCGTCGACGACTGGCGCAGCGGCGCCCGGGTGCTGGAGCACGGTGTGCCCCGGGTGCACGAGCAGATCGCCACCTGGGGCGTGCCGCTGCGGTGGTTCGTGCTCTTCGACCCGGCGGAACGGGACCTGGTCACCGAACCGGGCCGGCGGGCGCTGCGCTACCGGACGGAGATCTCCAAGGCTCGTCGCCGATCGTCGCGGGCGCTGTCGGTGCTGCGTAAGTCGGTGGGCGAGGCGCCGATCACCGAGGCGGTGGAGGAGGCGGCCCGCTGGCTGGAGGAGTTCCACCCGCGCTCGGTGGTGGAGCTGGACTACGGCGGCCTGGTCGCCCTGCTCTCCGACGAGACCCTCGCCGCGGACGACTCGCCGGAGCTGGTCGCCGGTGGCCTTGCCGGGCTGTCGCGCGGCGAGGCCGAGGAGGCGTCCGCCGCGTACGACAAGTTGGTGGCCCGGTGGCGTGCCGTGCAGCTGCTGGAGCGGTGCAACTAGGGCATTTCACCCCAGAAGCGCTCCCAAGGCGAGGTGCGCTCGTAGTTGACGCATCACGAACCGTGATCATGAGTCCGAATAAGGTAGTTTCTGCTGTGTAAAAGTCGTAAAAATCGGGCATGGTTCATCCGTCCGTCTAGGGACCTTCATCCGTTCGGCCCATGTCGGACATCGGGGACTAGCCGGACCATGGGAGACGCGTCGGCCGGCGGGACCCCGGCCGATGTCTATACATGTGGAGGAGTGACCGATGGCATCGCGAACGCACGAACCAGAGCCGCTACTCACACCGGCCGAGGTGGCGTCGATGTTCCGTGTCGACCCGAAGACGGTGACCCGGTGGGCGAAGGCGGGCAAGCTCAGTGCCATCCGCACCCTGGGTGGCCACCGTCGATACCGCGAGTCGGAGGTCAGGGCGCTGCTGCAGGGTCAGATCCCGCAGCAGCGGCAGGGCGACTGAGCCGGTACGAGTTTTTCCGACAAAGGGCGGTGGATCTCGATCCGCCGCCCTTTGTCGTGCCCGCCCTCAGCGCTGCCCCTCGGTCAGCGTGACCCGGATGCCGACCGTGCCGCCCTCGCCGCGGCGCAGCCGGCTGCCGAGCAGGCTGAGGCGGCCGATCAGCCGGTACTTGTGCTTGAGCAGGTCGCGCACCCGGCCCGTGTCGCGGCCACCGTAGAGGGTCGCGTGGGCGGGCACCTCCGCCCCGTGCGGCCGGCCCCGGACGTCACACGGGGCCACGGTCACCTCGCCGTTGTGGCGGATCCGCTTCACCTTCCCCGAGTCGGCCCGGGTCCAGACGGCCAACGCGTCTCCGTCGCGGACCGCCCAGACCGGGGTCGGGACCGCCCGACC
This sequence comes from Micromonospora sp. NPDC005194, assembly GCF_040608335.1. Taxonomy (NCBI): domain Bacteria; kingdom Bacillati; phylum Actinomycetota; class Actinomycetes; order Micromonosporales; family Micromonosporaceae; genus Micromonospora; species Micromonospora sp. NPDC005194. The sequence goes on from NZ_JBEXIA010000007.1 coordinate 77,776, forward strand.
GTCCTTACGGAAGGTCGTGAGCAGGAGGTATTTCTCGGCCGACAGCCGGTCCAGCGTGGTCACGCCGCAAGGATACGGCCGCCGCGGGCCAATCAGTGGCCGGATAGCGTGAACCCCGTGACGGGGGAACCTCTAATCGGTGACGTGGTCGGCGAACTGCTGCGGGACGCGCTCGCCGTGGCCACCGGGGTCGGGCCCCGGCCCATGGTCGGCGGGCGGCTGCCCCGGCCGGTCATCGAGATCATCGAACGGGACGACGGCCTGATCAACGGCGCTCCTGCCGCGCACTACCTCGACGGGCCAGCCGACTGGCAGCCGTACGACCACCGGGCCGTCGACCGGGCCCGGGGCGAGACGCTGGACGTCGGCACCGGGGCCGGCCGGATCGCGCTGCTGCTCCAGGAGCGTGGCGTGCCGGTCACCGGGCTGGACACGTCGGCGGGCGCGCTCGCGGTCAGCGGGCGTCGCGGCGTACGGCGGCTGGTGCACGGCACGGTGGACACGCACGTCGCCGACGGGCAGCGGTACGACACGTTCCTGCTGCTCGGCAACAACCTCGGGCTGTTCGAGGGGCGGGAGCGGGCGCCAGTGTTCCTGGCCGCGCTCGCCGCGCTGGCCCGACCGGGGGCGCAGATCATCGCGCACGGCACCAACCCGTACGGCACCCGCGACCCGCTGCACACCGGCTATCACGAGCGCAACCGCCGCCGGGGCCGGCTCGGTGGCCAGCTGCGACTACGGCTGCGCTACCGGGAACTGGGCACCGAGTGGTTCGACTATCTGGTCTGCTCGCCGGACGAGTTCGCCGAGCTGGTGCACGGCAGCGACTGGCAGCTGACCGATGTGGACGACCGCGACGCCCCCTACTACCTGGCCACCCTGCGCCTCGCCGGCTGACCGGAAAGGGGGACCCTCGTCGGAGGGCCCCCCTTTTTCGGCAGATCAGACCTGGACGGTCGGGGGCAGCTGCTCGGGCGGGAGGCCGCCATCGCCGTCGACCACCTCGTCGGGGGTGCCGTCCTCGTCGATGTCGACCATGGTGATGTCCACCTTGCCGTCACCGTCGGTGTCGAACTGGAACAGGTCGGCCTTGCCGTCGCCGTCGGTGTCCACCACCCACACGTCGGTCTTGCCGTCGTTGTTGGTGTCGGCGCGCAGCAGGTCGACCCGCTCGTCGCCCCGGGTCTCCACGGTCTCGGAGTTGGTGCTCTCCCCGGTGGTGACGCTCTCCGGTGCCTGGCTCATCTCGATGCGGTCCTTCCCTTTGGGTTGACAGGCCGTACGTACCCGATCGCGCGCTCCCCCAAGCCTGGGCGGGTTCGTCGTGCTGTTTAGGGTCGCACCATGAGCGAGCGGAGCGGGCCGAGCACCCGGGCCGGCGTGGCGGGGACCCCGCGCGCCACCGGGGCGGACAGGGAGGCGTGATGAACGATCGTTTCGTGGTCGTCGGTGCGGGCACGATGGGGCTCGGCATCGCGTACGTGGCGGCCGGAGCCGGGCACGCCGTCGAGCTGATCGAGGTGGACCCGGCCCGGGGCGCGACCGCGCTGACCCGGCTCGCCGACCTGTGGGAGCGGGCGGTGCAGCGCGGCAAGCTGACCGCCGACGAGGCCGCCGCGAACCGTGAGCGAGTGACGCTGCGCCCGAGCCTCGCCGAGGTCGCCCCCGCTCCCGGGGTGCTCGTGGAGGCGGTGCCGGAGCGGCTCGACCTCAAGCGGACGGTGCTGCGGGACGCCGCCGCCCTGAGCCCGGCCCTGCTCGCGAGCAACACGTCGAGCATCGCCATCGGCGAGTTGGCCGCGGGCCTGGACGCGCCCGAGCGCTTCCTCGGCCTGCACTTCTTCAACCCGGTCTGGGCGATGGCGCTGCTGGAGATCGTGGTCGGCCCGGCGACCGCCGAGGAGACCACCGCGGCGGCCGTCGCGCTCGCCGGCCGGCTCGGCAAGGACCCCGTCGTCGTACGCGACCTGCCCGGCTTCGCCACCTCCCGGCTCGGGGTCACCCTGGGGCTGGAGGCGATCCGGATGGTCGCCGACGGGGTGGCCAGCCCGGCCGACATCGACAAGGCGATGGTGCTGGGCTACCGACACCCGATCGGGCCGTTGGAACTCACCGACCTGGTCGGCCTGGACGTGCGGCTGGACATCGCCCGCACCCTCCAGGCCGCGTACGGGGACCGCTTCGCGCCGCCGGAGCTGCTGGTGGAGATGGTGGCCGCCGGCCGGCTGGGCAAGAAGTCCGGGCACGGCTTCTACCACTGGGACGGCGGGGTCAAGCGGTGAGCGCGGTGGTGAACGGAGGGTGGGCACGGTGAGCGGTCTGCGGATCGAGGAGCGGCCGGATCGGCTCGTGGTGACGCTGGCCCGGCCGGAGAAGCGCAACGCCATCGACGCCGACCTGATCGCCGAGCTGCACCAGGTCTGCGCCGAGCTGGAGGCGCACCCCCGACTGCTGCTGTTGACCGGTGGCGCGGAGGGCATCTTCGCCGGCGGCGCCGACATCGGTCAGCTCCGCGAACGAGGCCGCACGGACGCGCTGGCCGCGATCAACTCGGCGGCCTTCGCCCGGATCAGGGCGCTGCCGATGCCGAGCGTGGCCGCCGTCGACGGCCCGGCGTTGGGCGGTGGCGCGGAGCTGGCGTACGCCTGCGATCTGCGGGTGTGCACGGCGCGGGCGGTCTTCGGCCAGCCGGAGGTGCGGTTGGGCATTCTGGCCGGCGCGGGCGCGACCCACCGGCTGCCCGCCCTCATCGGCGAGGGCCGGGCCAAGGAGCTGCTGTTCACCGGCCGGCGGGTGGACGCCGCCGAGGCGCTGCGCATCGGTCTGGTGAACCGGGTGGTGGACGAGCCCGGCGACCTGCTGACGGTGGCGCACGGGCTGCTCGACGAGATGGCGCAGGGCTCCCCGCTGGCGTTGCGGCTCACCAAGCTGGCGGTGGACGCGCCCGCCGCCGCACATCCGCAGCTCGACCTGGTCAGCCAGGCGGTGCTCTTCGAGGACGAGGAGAAGCACCGCCGCATGACCGAGTTCCTGGAGCGCCGCCGAGCCCGCTGAGGCGGAAACGAAGGACGGCCGCACCGGCTCCGAAGCCGGTGCGGCCGTCGCGGTCCGCGGTGGTGCTCAGTGCCGGATCTGCACCCCGGTGTCGGCGAGGGCCCGGATCACCTGGGCCGACTCACCGAAACCGATGATGAGCACGGCGTCCGCGCCGAATTCCTTGATCTCCTTCGCGCCACCGGTGAAGTCCACCGGCGCCGCCGAGGCGTCGGCCGGGGGGTCGTACGTGAGCAGCTTGAGTCGGTCGCCAGCGATGCCGGCCTTTTCCAGCTCGTCACGGACGGTGGCCTGGAGGCCCTCACCGTAGGAATCCTTGCGGGCGACGATGACGATCTTCTGCGACCCGTCGCGGAGGATCACGTCGGCCAGCGCCCGACCCTGCAGGCTGTCCGGCGGGGCGGTGCGGAAGTAGAGGCCCTTGTCCTCGACGTCGGTCAGGCTGGAGTCGGTGTTGGACGGCGAGAAGAGAATCTTGCCGGCCCGGACCACGTCCGGCAGCACCTCCCGGGAGATGCCCGAGGCGCCGGCGCCGATGATGATGCTGACCCCGTCGGCCACATGCTTGGCGACGGTCGCCTTGGCCACCGTCGTGCTGGTGCCGTCGTCGCCGTCCTTCCACGTCACCGGCTTGCCCAGCGCGCCGCCCGCGGCGTTGATCTCCCGGATCGCCAGCGCCGCGCCGGCCGCCATCGGCGGGTAGGCGATCGCCAGGTCGCCGGTCTTCGGCAGCAGTCCGCCCACGATCAGCGGCTGCTGGTCGTCGGCTTCACCGGGGCGTGCCTTCTTCGCCTTCGGCGGGGTCTTGGTGCTCGCCGCCGACTCGGCGCCCGCGCCGACGAACTCGGTCTTGCCGTCGTTGATCTGCTGGCCGTCGAAGGTCAGCGTGGCGTAGCTCGCGGTGGCCGGCTCACCCTTGTCGGTGAAGCCCGCGCGGGTCAGCGAGACGCTGCGGTACTCGATGTCCTGCCCGGCCCGGGCCAGCGTGAGACAACTGGCCGGGTCCTCGCAGCGCTGACCGTTGTTGGTCACGCCGACGATCTGCTTGGCGATGGCGGCCGGGTCGGTGCTGCCGGCCAGTTGGGCGGCGAGCACACCGATCACGACAGCGTCGTACGTCTCGGCGGCGTAGAGGTAGTCCGTCAGCGCCGGATTGACGGACCGTAGCCGACTCTTGAAGTCGTCGGGCAGCGGGGTGAGCGGCGTGGTCCCCTTCATCCCGTCGACGAGATCGGCGCGATCCTTCAACTCCGCTGGGTAGGAGTTGAGCATGTTGCCGTCCGTGCCGTAGAGGCGCACCTGTTGGGCGCTTCCCTCCTCGGCCTTGTCATCCCCGCAAGCGCTTGTGGCGAGCAGGATCGTCGCGCAGGCGGCCAGTGTGGCTACCCGCGAGCGGCGTGATACGAGCATGGTCGTCCTTCCTCCGGCGAAGGTCCGCTGCGCACATTAGCGTGCCCGGGCCGGCGGCGGGACCGTGGAGGTGGCGAAATGCGCAGGTCGCTCGCGTCGAACACGCAGAGTGACGGAAATGGCGGGCCTTGACCCTCCGTCCTACTGTGCGCTGGGTGACGGACCTACCACAGCAGACGTTCGACGACGCGACCGCCGTGCTCCGCTCGGCGCTGGCCGGCGATGGGGAAGCGGTGACAGGTGCGTTCGACGCCGTCGTCGACCGGGCCGGCCTGCCCGGCGCGTACGGGGTCGCCTGGTGCCTGGCGGCGACGATGGTCGGTGACGCCGCGCCGAGCACCGGATGCGCGCTGGACTTCCCGGGCATCGAGCAGGCGGACTACGACACCCGCTGGGTGGCCCGCTTCGTGAGCGCGTACGCCAACCGGGACGTGCCGACCGGGGAGGCCCTGTTCGGTGCGGCCGCGGCCGACGGGCTGCTCTCCGACTGTCTGCTCACGCTCGCCGGCTCGACGGTCGCCACCCTGCGTAGCCGCGCCGGCTGACCACGCCTCCCGGGGCGCGGCTCCCGTCGGGTGCCGCGCCCGCACGGGCCGCTCAGAAGGCGTGGTACGCGACCAGTGGCTCGTACTCGTAGCGGACGTTCTCGAAGCGGACCCGGAAGTTGACCCCGTCCCGGACGTCGGTCGCCACGGTGACCCAGCCGGAGTTGGCCGGCAGGTAGGTCCAGTAGTTGCAGTTGCCGGTCTTGTCGATGAAGATCACGCAGGCGTCGGTGCCGTACGCGCTGGCGTTGCGCACGTTGATGTCGCGGCACCGGGTTGTGGTGCGGTACGGGCCGGCCTGGCCGCCGTAGCCGCCGGTCTGGAAGAACGAGCGAACCGCCCCGCCGTAACAGGTGGCGAGCGGGGCGAAGAGGTTCGGCCCCGAGGTGACGTCGGTGGAGTCGGCGGCGGGGGCGGCCGGTGCGGCGGCCTGAGCGGCCTGGGCGGGTGCGCCGGTAGCGAGCAGGGCGGCGGCCGTGGCGACGGCGAGCAGGCGGGCGGTCGGGGATGACATGCGTGCCTCCGGAAACAGTTAATTGACCGTCCGTATTGGACGGTCGAGCTGATCGTGACGATGATACTGATCGATCAATGCGGTCGTGGTCCCAGATCGTCCGCCGTGTGTGATAGCTCTGGGGGCATGTCCGAGGCCATGCTCAGCAAGGTGCGCAAGCTGCTCGCCCAGGCCGAGGACCCGGCCTGCACACCCGCCGAGTCGGCGGCCTTCACCGCCAAGGCGACCGAGTTGATCGCCCGCTACGGCGTCGACAGGGCGTTGCTCGCCGTCCGGGATCCGACCACCGACCCGGTCGGCGACCGGGTGCTCGACATCGTCGCCCCGTACGCCCGGGACAAGGTGGGCCTGCTCGCCGCGGTCGCGGAGCCGCTGCGCTGCCGCTGCGTCCGTCGCCGGCAGGGCAACGGGTTCGCGGTGCACCTGTTCGGCTTCGCCAGCGACCTGGAACGGGTGGACCTGCTCTTCACCTCACTGCTCGTGCAGGCCGCACACGGCCTGGCCGCCACGGCGGTGCCCGCGGACGACCATCCGGCCGCCTTCCGGCGGTCCTGGCTCGCCGGCTTCGCGGAGGTGATCGGGGGCCGGCTCTGGGCGGCCGAGACGGCAGCGGCCGGCGAGTCGGGTGGCCCGTCGGTGGCGCTGATGCTGGCCGACCGCTCCGACCGGGTGCAACGGCGGCTCACCGAGGAGTACCCGCGACTGCGGACCGCACCGGCACGCCGGCTCGGCGGCACGGGCTTCGGCTCCGGGGCGGAGGCCGGAAACCGCGCACACCTGGGCGGCCGGGGCCTGGACGGCAGCCGGGCTGGTCGACAACTCGACCGCTGACTGCTCAGGCGGCTTGTTGGCCGCGTGACACGGTGGCGAGATAGCGGGTGAGCAACTCGTGCCAGCCCGCCGTCAACGCCTTGCGGTACCCCTCGGCCGCTTCGCCGTGCCGGTCGAAGTGTCGGTGCTCCAGCTCGACCCGGGTCCGTTCCGGACCGTCGGGGAGGAACAGCACCTCGACCTCGCTCGCCTTCGCCGGGTCCGGCACCGGCACCCGGTCCGGACCGAGCTGCCAGGCGAAGACCAGCCGCCGGGGCGGATCCCAGGTGAGCACCCGTCCCCAGTCGGCGCGGAAGCCGTACGGGCCGATCTCGTAGAGCATGCCGCCGGCCCGTGGCTCCATGCCCAGCTCGGCGAGGGCCTCCGGACCGGACCACGTGTACTCGGTGACCCACCAGTCGGTCAGCTCATCGGTGAAGACCGCGAACGCCCGCTCTGCGGAACCCGGGACGAGGAGGCTGCACCGTAAGGAGAACCGCTCCAGGTCCTGCCGGATGTCGGCCGGATCAGTCATCCCCTGTCCCATAGGCCCGGACCATACCGGCTGATGCCTCGGTGTGCAGCTTCGCGCGGTGCCCGGTTCCAGACAGTGGGTTGCCGAGCCGTCACGCACGGGATGCCCCGCCGGAAAGCGGGTAACCGCGCCGAACGGCTCGGACGACCGGGGCGGCGTACGGGAGCGGGAGAGCATGAGCGAGAACGCGCAGCAGCGGAATCCGGACCGGGACGTCGACGCCGGGGACCCGGACGTCCTGCTCGACATCCCGAATGTGTCGGTCGACTCGATCCGGCTGGTCGTGGACGGGCTGGACGCCGACATCTCGCTGCGCGCCCGGTTGGCCAACCTGCTCCAGCTCGACGCCGGCGTACGGGTCCACCTGAACGGCGTCGAGCTGGACATCGACGGGGTGCACGCCGAGGCGCAGCTACGGGTACGCCTGGAGCAGCTGGTGACACTCCTGGGCCGGGCACTCGACACGATCGACAACAACCCGCAGGTCATCGAATCCCTGGCCCGGGCGGGCAGCGGCGCGCTCGACGACGTCAACCGCAGCACCCAGCAGTTGGCCGCCGGCGCCGCCCAGGTCACCGCGCAGGCGCAGCACTCCGGCGTACGCGACGAGCTGGCCCGACAGGCGGGTGTGCCCGGCGCGCTCGGCGACCAGACGCGAGCACGACCCGCCCGCCCGGCGGAGCCGCGGCCAACGGAGTCCCGGCCGGCGGAGTCGCGAGCGGCGGAGTCCCGGCCGGCGGAAGCTCAGCGAGCGGAGTCGCGCCCGGCGGAAGGTCAGCGGCCGGAGTCTCGGTTGCAGGGCCGGTGGCCGGTGGACCGGGCCTCCGCGCAGGCGCACCCGACCTCCGCGGGGCAGGGGTTTGAGGGGCAGCGGCCGCCCGAGGGCCAGGACCGGCAGCAACCGGGGGGTGGTGCGGGGGGAGACCGATCCGCTCCGGCTGCTTCGTCGACCGGGAAGCCCGCCGGTCAGCCGGGTGGCTCGCCAACCCCCGGTCCTGGTGAGTCGCGGGCCTCCAGCGGCGGGAATCAGGGCGGCCAGGGTGGCGGTGGTGGCAAACCCGCCGGGCAAGCGGCTGGCGGCCAGGGCGGCGATGGTCAGGGTGGCGTTGGTCAGGGTGGTGGTGGCCAGGGCGGCGGCGGGCAGGCCGGTGGTGGTCAGGGCGCCGGCGGTCAGGGAGGCGGTGGCCAGCGTGGTGGTGGTCAGGGCGGCGGCGGGCAGGCCGGTGGTGGCCAGGGTGGCGGTGGTGTTTCGAGTCAGGCGCATGCCGCAGCTCAGAGCGCGGCGCAACTCGCCGAGCAGGCGGGAGAGACCCTGCGGCAGGCCGGGCGCAGTGTGTGGGAGGCGATCCAGGGCGGGATGGCCCAGCACCGTCAACAGGGCCGCCGCGATCAGTGACCAGCGCCCAGCGCGGCCGACGCGGTTGATCGACTCGGGTTCGGCGATATCGCGGTATCCCGGTCGCTGCGATACCCCGATATCGCCGAAAGCGAGTCGATCAAGGGGCAGGCCGGGCGATCAAGGGGCAGGCGGGGCGATCACGGGCCAGGCCGGGCGATCACAGGCCGGGCGGGGGCGATCATGGGCCAGGCCGGGCGATCACGGGGAAAGGCCGGGCGGGCTGCGGCGGAAAAGCAGAACGCCGACCGCGTTTCCGCTGGTCGGCGCTCCTGTAGCCCGGCGAAAGGCTATGTGGCCAGGGGCGGGGTCGAACCGCCGACCTTCCGATTTTCAGTCGGACGCTCGTACCAACTGAGCTACCTGGCCGTGTTGCTCGGCTCATGCTACCCGCCAACCGGATGAACCGCTGGCAGGGTCACCTGCTCCGATACGCAGAACGCCGCGCGAGGCGCGGCGTCAGCGCTGCGGTCCTGACGGGACTTGAACCCGCGACCTCCGCCTTGACAGGGCGGCGAGCACTCCAACTGCTCCACAGGACCTAGCTTGTGTTGCTCCGGCTTGCGCCGGTCGTGCCCCCAACGGGATTCGAACCCGTGCTACCGCCTTGAAAGGGCGGCGTCCTGGGCCGCTAGACGATGAGGGCGGCCCCGCCATCATTGCACATTCGCAACTTCAAGCGGACTTGCTCCCATCCGGCCCCGCCGGAGGCTTGGAAAGCATACGTGATGCCTGGCTGGTCGACAAAACCGGTATCGGTGGAGCCGTCGTGCACCGCATAACCGCAGGTCAGATCCAATCTAGCGGAGGCGGGTGATGCCGAAGCGGTGCTTCAGGTCGGCGATCAGGTGCGGGCAGGCGGCGAGCGTCGCGGCCCGGTTTCCGCCCCCGTCGTGCAGCAGCACGATGGAACCGGGACGTGCCGCGTTGTGGACCCGCTTGGCGATCGTGGCGGCGGTCGGCTTGTCCCAGTCCTGCGGGTCGACGGCCCAGTGCAGCGGGCGCATGCCGAGCTCTTTCGCCACGGCCAGAACCTCCGGTGTCCACCGACCACCGGGTTGCCGGTAGAAGGACACCGGTGTGCCCGGGGAGGCTGCCTGGATGGCCTTGTTGGTGCGGACCAGGTCGGCCCTGATCTCTGCCACCGGTCGGCGGGCGAGGTCGAGGTCGTGCCGCCAACTGTGGTTGCAGAGCTGATGCCCCTCCCGGACGATCCGCCGGATCAGCTCCGGGTGCCGCTGGGCTTCGAGGCCGACGACGCAGAAGGTGGCCGTCACGTGGGCCGACCGCAGTTGGTCGAGCACCTTCGGGGTCCAGGCCGGGCTGGGCCCGTCGTCGAAGGTCAACGCCACGGGGCGTACGCCGGTGGTGCGCCGCAGCCCGGCCGGGAGCTTCGCCGGCAGCGGTCGCAGGGGCGGCTTCGGTGGTTTGGTGTGGGTGGGGCTCGGCGACGGGGTGGGCGTCGGTGTGGGCGGGGCGGTCGGGGTGGTCGACTCGACGGGCTGCGACCCGCCGGCGGCGTGGACGGTGCTGTCTGGCTGAACGCAACCGGACAAGACCAGCACCACGGCGAGGACGGACGCCAGGGCGGCGCGGGCTTGCATCTGTTCGCTCCCGGGGGTCGGGGCAGGCGGACGCCCCGACGGTAGTGGAAGCGAGTGGGGGACCGACAGTCCGGTCACGCCTCCCGCGACTGGTCCAGCGAGTCACGGACCGCCATCGCGAGCGAGACCGCCTCGGCCAGGTCGACCGGCCGGACCACCCCGGCGGGCAGCGTGTCGGCCCGCCAGCCGGGGCCGGCGGCGAGGATCAGCAGCGGGCGGCGGGGCGCCGCGAGCAGCGCGCTGAGCTGGGCCGGGTCGGCCGTGGCCCGGGTGTGTGACCAGAGCACCACGGCGGCCGGGCCGGTGCGGTTGACCGCCTCGACGAGGGCGGCCACCGGCACCCGGGCACCCAGCATCCGGTAGCTCACCCCGGCCTCGGCGAGCGCGGCGGCCAACGCTTCCAGGGGGAGGGTGTGCTGCTCCTCGTCGGCGCAGGAGAGCAGGATCCGGGCGGGGCCGCTGGGCGCGTTGGCCTGGCTGGCTGCCGCGAATGCCTCCGACACGCACCGGGAGACCAGGTGTTCGACCTCGATCAGGCCGGAGGTGGCGGCGTGCCGGTCACCGATGCCGGCGAGCACGGGGCGCAGCAGGGTCTCCCAGGTGGCGACGACGCCGCTGGCGGCGATCGTGTGCGCGATGGTCTCGTTGATCGCCGCGGCGTCCAGGCGCATGGCGGCGCGGGCCAGGCCCCGGGCGGCCGGGCCGGCGCGGCCCACCGGGATGGCGCCGCCACCGTCGCGGCCGGGCGGGCGGATCCGGCTGCGGGTGACGGTGTCCACGGACGTCCGGTCGGGTGCCTGCCGCGCCCACCGGGCCGCCTCGGCCGGGCTCACGCCCTCGGCGGTCAACCGCCGCATGGTTTCGAGGCGGGCCAGATCGGCGGGGGTGTACCGACGGTGGTGGCCGGGCACGTGCTCGCTGGGCCCGAGCCCGTAGCGCTGGTGCCAGGTGCGCAGCGTGGTGACCGCGACCCCCAGCCGGCGCGCGACGGCGCCCGCGCTCAGCGCCTCATCGGCCACCCGACCGCTCCGCCGCGTCATCCGCCGACGATCCGGCCGGGGTCGTGGTCGAGCCGGGGGCGCCCGACGGAGCACCCGAGGGGCGCAGCAGTCGGTTCACCACCCCGCCCAGCCAGGGTGCGTACGACCGGGGGTCGCGGTCGAGTTCGGCCTCCAGGGCGGCCGGGTCGGCCCAGCGCAGCTCGGCCACCTCGTCCGGGTCGGGTCGCAGCGGGGCGGCGGGCAGGAACTCGCCGCGCAGCACGTGGTCGTACTCGAATTCGACGCGACCGGAGGTCGGGTCCTCGGCGTAGTAGACGTAGACGCCCACCTCGGTCAGCTCGACCGGGCCGGTGCCCAGCTCCTCCTTCAGCCGCCGGTTGGCCGCCTCGGTCAGCGATTCGCCGGGGCGCGGATGGCCGCAGCAGGAGTTGGCCCAGCGCAGCGGGAAGCGGGTCTTGACCGCGGCCCGTCGTTGCAGCAGCACCTGGCCGTCCGGGTCGATCAGCAGCACCGAGAAGGCCCGGTGCAGTTGCCCCGGCGGCTGGTGGGCGGCGGCGACTGTGGTGTCGCCGCAGGGCTGCCCGCGGTCGTCGACCAGTTCGACGAGGTGGTCCTCGCGGCTCGTCATCGGCCTTCTCCGGTGATCCGGCCGGCGGCCAGCTTGCCGGAGATCAACACCATCGGTACGCCCACACCGGGCTGGGTGCCGGAGCCGACGAAGACCACGTTCGACAGGTCGCGGTGCAGGTTCGACGGGCGGAACGGCCCGGTCTGGAAGAGGGTGTGCGCGGCGGCGAACGGGGTGCCGGCGGCCATCCCCTGCTCCGCCCACTCGGCGGGGGTGATCGCCTGCAACACCTCGACCCCGGCGCCGAAGCCGACGTACCCGCGCTCCTCCAGCGTGCTGATCAGCTGGTCGCCGTAGCGCCTGGTCAGGTCGCCGCGCCACTCGAAGGGCGCCCGGTCGAGGTTGGGCACCGGCGCGAGCACGTAGTAGGTGTGTCGGTCCGGTGGGGCCACCGACGGGTCGGTCCGGCTGGGGTTGGTCACCAGCAGCGACGGATCGGTCATCAGCTCGCCCCTGCGGATGACCTCATCGAAGGTGCCCTTCCACGCGCGTCCGAAATGGATGTTGTGGTGGGCGATCTTCGCATATCCCTGTCGCGAGCCGACGTGCAGGACGACGCAGGAGGGTGAGTAGGTGAGGCGTCGCGCGGGCGCGGCGGGGAGCAGGTCCCGGTAGGCGACCGGCAGGTCCGGGTTGAGCACCACGACGTCCGCCGGCACGAGCTCGCCGTCGGCGGTGAGCACGCCGGTGGCCCGGCCGTTCGCGGTCTGAACCTGGGTCACCGTCGTGTCGTACCGGATCTGCACGCCGTGCTTCTCGGCCGCGCCGGCCATCGCCCGGGAGACCGCGTGGATGCCCCCGCGGGGGAAGTAGACACCGGCCACCGAGTCGAGGTACGCGATGACCGCGTAGATGGCCAGCGCGTCATGCGGGGCGAGCCCGGCGTACATCGCCTGGAAGGAGAAGATCCGCTGGGTACGCGGGTCCCGGAAGAACTGGTTGATCTTTGTCTGGAGGCGGCGGAAGGCCCCGCCGGTGAGCAGCTTGAGCAGGTTGCCGGTGATGAGGTCGGTGGGCGCGTCCAGGTTGCGCTCGATGAAGTCGGCCCGCTCCAGCCGCCACAGCTCCCGGGCGTAGTCGACGAAGCGCAGGTAGCCGTCGGCCTCCCGGGGCCCGCAGACCCGGGAGATCTCGGCCGCCATCCGGGTGGTGTCGGTGAGCACGTCGAGGGTGGAGCCGTCCGGGTAGTACGCCCGGTAGGCCGGGTCGAGCGGGGTCAGGTCGAGCCAGTCGTGCAGCTCCTCGCCGACCGCCCCGAGCGCCTCGGCGATGAGGTCGGGCATGGTGAGCACGGTCGGGCCGGTGTCGAACTCGTACCCACTCACGGAGAGTCGGCCCGCGCGCCCGCCGGGGACCGGCTCGCGCTCCAGCACCGTCACCTGTCGGCCGCTGCCGGCCAGGTGCAGCGCGCAGGCCAGCCCACCCAGCCCGGCGCCGACGACCACCACCCGGTCCGTCCGTCCCGTCACCGTCCGCACGTGACCACCTCCTCGTGAGAATCGCTCATCAGGCCCGCCGGCTGGTGGCGGCGGCGGCCAACCCGGTCAGCGCCGTACGCGCCGTCCGGTCCACGGGCGCGCTGTCGAGCGCGGCCAGGGCGTCGCCCACCCGCTCGGCGATCATCCGCTCCACCCGGGCCACCGCGCCGGTCTCGGCGACCAGGTCGGCGAGCCGGTCGACCGGCTCGCCGTCGGCCTGCTCCAGTGCTCGGAGCTGGCGGGGAGTGGCCAGTTGGCGAGCCAGCATGAGCAGCGTGGTCGGCTTGCCGGTGCGCAGGTCGTCGCCGGCCGGCTTGCCGGTCGCCGCCGGGTCGCCGTAGACGCCGAGCAGGTCGTCGCGGAGTTGGAAGGCCTCGCCGACGGCCAGGCCGTAGCGGGTGTACGCGGTGACCAGCGCGGCGTCGGCGGTCACCCCGGCCAGGCAGGCGCCGAAGAGCAGCGGTCGCTGCACCGTGTAGCTGGCGGTCTTGTAGCGGGCCACGCGCAGTGCCCGATCGACCGACCAGTTGCTCGGGTCGTTCTCGCCGAGCACGTCCAGGTACTGCCCGGCAACCGTCTCGACGCGCATCTGGTCGTAGCAGCGGCGGACCTCGAACAGCCGGGCCGGGGTGATGGTGGCGCGAGCCAGCAGCTTGTCGGCCCAGACCATGCAGAGGTCGCCGATGAGCACGGCGGCCGCCTCGCCGAACCGGTCGGGGTCGCCCCGGTGGCCGGCGGCGACGTGCTGCGCGGCGAGCGCGACGTGTGCGGTGGGCCGGCCGCGGCGGGTGGTGGAGGCGTCCATCACGTCGTCGTGTACCAGCGCGAAGGTGTGCAGCAGTTCGAGGGAGGCCAGCGCGGGCAGGACCGGTGGGAGGGGCTCGGTGCCGCCGACCGCCCCGCGCCAGCCCCAGTAGGCGAACGTGGACCGGATCCGCTTGCCGCCGGCCAGCACGGCTTCGCGGGCGGCGGACGCGAAGCCGCCCATGGCCGCGTCGATCTCGGTGAGTGCGTCGACCTCGGCGGTGAGGAAGGTGGAGAGGGTCTCGTCGACCGCCGTGATCAGGTCCTGGGTGTACGCGGCCAGGACGGCGCGGACCGGATCGTCCCTGTCGCCCGGCCCTGTCGGCGCCACACGGGTCGCGTTGCCCGCTACTGCGTCGTTGGCCATGGTGGCGAGCGTACCCTAGGGTACGAGTTGCGTCGATTGGTGCGTCGATAATTGAGGAGGGCCGGTGGACACGAATCTCACCGCTGCCTATGACCGGTGTCGTGAGCTGCACAAACGGCACGGGCGTACCTACTATCTCGCCACCCGGTTGCTCCCCGCGTGGAAACGACGACATGTGCACGCCCTCTACGGATTCACGCGGTACGCCGACGAGATCGTCGACCGCACCGAGGACCTGCCACCGGCCGAGCGGGCCGCCCGGCTCGACGACTGGGCCAGCCGGTTCGTGGCCGGTCTGCACGGTGCGCCGGTCGACGACCCGCTGCTGCCGGCCGTGCTGCACACGATCGCCATCTTCGATCTCGACCGGGACGACTTTGCGTCGTTTCTGACGAGCATGGCGATGGACCTGACCGTCACCTCGTACGCGACGTACGACCACCTGCTCGACTACATGGAGGGCTCGGCGGCGGTGATCGGCACCATGATGCTGCCGATCCTGGGCAGCACCGATCCGGCGGCCGCCCGTGAGCCGGCTCGGCAGCTCGGCTTCGCCTTCCAGCTCACCAACTTCATCCGCGACGTCGCCGAGGACCTCGACCGGGGTCGCACCTACCTGCCCGACGAGGACCTGGCGAAGTTCGGCGTCACCCGCGAGGACCTGGCCGAGGCCAGCGCCCGCGGGCGCGGAACGCCCCGGACGCGCGAGCTGATCGAGTACGAGGTGACCCGGGCGCAGGCGCACTATGCCGCCGCCGCGCCCGGCATCACCATGCTCGCGCCGGCGTCGCAGGCGTGCATGCGCACCGCGTACGCCCTCTATGGCGGCATCCTCGACGAGGTTGCCGCGCAGGACTACGACGTCTTCACCCGCCGGGCCCTGGTGCCGCAGCGGCGGCGGATGGCGGTGGCCGCCCGCGCTCTGCTCACCCCGACGGGTACCCCGGTCACGATCCCCGGGCCGACGGTCCAGCCGGCGGCCCGATGACGGCGGGCACCGCGATCGTGCTCTTCACCCGCGACCTGCGGGTGCACGACCACCCGGCGCTGGCCACCACCTGCGCGGCGTTCGACCGGGTGGTGCCGCTGTACGTGCTCGACCCGGCTCTGGCCGGCTTGTCGGCCAACCGCACCCGGTTCCTGCACCAGGCGCTCGCCGACCTGCGCGACGCGCTGCGCGAGCGCGGCGGTGACCTGGTGGTGCGGCGCGGCGACCCGGTGGCCGAGACGATCCGGTTGGCCGGCCAGGTCGGCGCCACCGCCGTGGCACTCTCCGCCGACGTCAGCCGCTACGCCCGTCGGCGGGAGCGGCGACTGCGCGCCGAGTGCGAGCGGCACCGGCTGCGCCTGCGGCTCTTTCCGGGGCTGACGGTCGTCGAGCCGGGTGCGTTGCGCCCCGGCGGCGGCGGCGACCACTACCGGGTGTTCAGCCCGTACCACCGGGCGTGGGCGTCCGCGCGGTGGCGCGAGGAGTTGGCCGCACCCCGCCGGATCACGCTGCCCGACGGGGTGCGCGTGGGTCGGGTGCCGGCCCCGCCGGCCGGGGAGTCACCGGACGCGGCCGTCGGCGGCGAGCGGCTCGCCCGACAGCGGCTCACCGACTGGCTGCCCGAGCTGGGCCGGTACGACGACCAGCACGACGACATGGCCGGCGACGACACCTCCCGACTCAGCCCGTACCTGCGCTTCGGCTGCCTGTCCCCGCTGTCGGTGGCCAACCGTGCCGGCGACCGGTCCGGGCCCTTCGTCCGGCAGGTCTGCTGGCGCGACTTCTATTACCAGGTCACCGCCGCGTTTCCGGAGATCTCGACGGCCGCCTACCGGCGGGGTGCCACCGAAGAGTGGCGCTACGACGATGACGCCCTGTCGGCCTGGGCCGAGGGGCGGACCGGAATGCCGATCGTGGACGCCGGGATGCGGCAGATGCGGGCGCAGGGTTGGCAGCACAACCGGGCGCGGCTGATCACCGCCGGCTACCTGACCAAGCACCTGGGGCAGGACTGGCGGGCCGGTGTCGGGGTCTTCTTCCGCTGGCTGCTCGACGGGGACGTGGCCAACAACTCGGGCAACTGGCAGTGGGTCGCCGGCACCGGCAACGACACCAAGCCGTACCGGGGGTTCAACCCGGTCCGGCAGGCCGAGCGGTACGACCCGGCCGGCGACTACGTGCGCCGCTGGGTGCCGGAGCTGTCGGAGGTGCCGGGCAAGGCCGTCCACCAGCCGTGGAAGTTGCCCGACGACCTCCGCCGCACGGTGGACTACCCGCCGCCGCTCTCCGTACCCGGCACCGACCCGGTCTGGCTGCGCTGAGGCGACGACGCGTCAGAGCACCGAGTGCAGGGCCTCGGCCAGCTCGTCGACCCGGTCGTGTTCCGCGAGCAGCGCCGTGGCGTACGCGAGGCAGTAGCCGCGCACCGGGTCGGCCCAGGCGCTGCTGCCACCGAGCCCGCCCATGCCCCAGCTGCCGTCCGGCTCCCACTGCATACCCAGCGTCCACCGGGCCCGGCGGTCCAGCACCAGGTCCGGCCCGTCGTACTGGACCCGGGTGGCCTCGTCGACGAGGCCGGGGCTGAAGAGCCGTACGCCGTCCAGGACGCCACCGGCCAGCAGGCCGGCGTAGAGCCGGGCCAGGCCGGCGGCGGTGGCGTGCAGGTTGACCGCCGGCATCTCGGCGGCCCGCCACAGCGGGCTGTTCAGCACGGCGAGGTCCAGCCCGCCGGCCGGGTTGCCCATCGCCCGCGCCCGCAGTGAGCCGGGCTCGCCGAGCTGCCGGCTCGGCCACTGTGGGTCGCCGTAGCGCAGGTCCGCGCAGCGCCGCTGATCCGCCTCGGCCAGCCCGAAGCCGAGGTCGAGCTGCCACGGGCCGGCGATCTCGTCGGCCAGGAAGCGGCCCACGCCGCGGCCGTCGACCCGGCGGACCAGCTCGCCCACCAGATGGCCGTACGTCCAGGCGTGCTCTCCGGCCAGCGACCCGGGCGGCCACTCGGGGTCGGCGGCGGCCAGGTCGCCCGCCAGCAGCGCCCAGTCGGTGATGGCGGCCGCCGGCCGGGGCACCGGAAAGGCCGGCAGCCCGGCGGTGTGCGACAACACCTGCCGCACGGTGGCCGGGGTGCGGAACTCCGGCCAGTACCTCTCGACTGGCGAGTCGAGGTCGACCTGTCCCCGGTCGACGAGCAGCAGCAGGCAGAGCGCGGCCACGGGCTTGCCGACCGAGTAGACGTTGACCAGCGTGTCCGGCCGCCACGGTTGGTCGGACGGCCCGTCGGCGGTCCGGGAGCCGCCGACCAGGTCGAGCACCGGCTGGCCGTCGTACCAGACGGTCAGGCTGGCGCCGGACTCCCGGCCGGAAGCGAGCAGGTCGTGGAAGCAGTCCCGGACGGGGTCGAAGCGTGCAGGCATCGGATCACCGTAGGCGGTCCGACGGCGTTACCGTGCCGACTTTTCCCGACCCCGGTGGTCGGGGAGAGACCGCTGGGGGATGCTGTCTCGATGGCGGAGCCGGAGCTGGTGGATGTGATCGTGGTGGGGCTCGGGGTCGGCGGCGAGGAGGTGGCCGGGCGGCTCGCTGAGGCCGGCCTCAGCGTGGTCGGCGTCGAACGGGACCTCGTCGGCGGCGAATGTCCGTACTGGGGCTGCATCCCGAGCAAGATGATGATCAGGGCCGCCAACGCGCTGGCCGAGGCGCGTCGGGTCGACGGGCTCGCGGGCACGGCGCAGGTCCGGCCGGACTGGGCGCCGGTGGCGAAGCGGATCCGCGAGGAGGCCACCGACAGCTGGGACGACACGGTCGCGGTCGAGCGGTTCACCGGCAAGGGCGGCCGGTTCGTCCGGGGCAGTGGCCGGCTCGACGGCCCGGGTCGGGTCCGGGTCGGTGACCAGGTGTTCCAGGCCCGGCACGGCGTCGTCCTGGGCACCGGCACCCGGCCTTCGGTGCCGCCGATCGACGGCCTGGCCGACACGCCGTACTGGACCAACCACCAGGCGATCGAGGTCGAGCAGCTGCCCGAGTCGCTGCTGGTGCTCGGTGGGGGCGCGATCGGGCTGGAGCTGGCCCAGGTCTTCGCGCGCTTCGGCGTCCGCGTCACCGTGGTGGAGGCGCTGGACCGGGTGCTGGCCGTCGAGGAGCCGGAGGCGTCCGAGGTGGCCGCCGCCGCGCTGCGCGCCGACGGCGTCGAGATCCACACCGGCGTACGGGCCGAACGGGTCGAGCACGATGGCGACCGTTTCACGCTGCACGGCGGCGGTGGGGCGGAGTTCACCGCCGAGCGACTGCTCGTGGTGACCGGCCGCCGGGCGCACCTGGAGGAGTTGGGGCTGGACAGCGTCGGTGTGGACGCCACCCAGCGTTACCTGCCGGTGGACGACCGGCTGCACGTGACCGACGGCGTCTGGGCGGTGGGCGACCTGACGGGCGAGGGGGCGTTCACCCACATCGCCATGTACCAGGCGGGGATCGTCGTGGCCGATCTGCTGGCCCACGCCCGGGGGGCGACGGCGGGGGCCGACGCCAGCGGGACCGCCAGCGTCGTCGGCGGTGCGATGGGCGCTTCCAGTTCGCTGGCCGCCAGCGGGTCGAGTGGGTCGGCCGGCACCGTGCCGCGCGCCGACTACCGCGCGCTGCCCCGGGTGACCTTCACCGATCCCGAGGTCGGGGCGGTGGGGCTGACCGAGCAGCAGGCCCGCGAGCGTGGCATCAACGTGCAGGTCGGGTTCACCAAGCTGGGCAGCTCGACCCGTGGCTGGATCCACCAGGTCGGTGACGAGGGTTTCATCAAGCTCGTCGCGGACGCCGACCAGGGCGTGCTGATCGGCGCGACGTCGGTCGGCCCGGCCGGTGGTGAGGTGCTGTCGGCGCTGGTGGTGGCGGTGCACGCGGCCGTGCCGCTGAGCCAACTGCGGCACATGATCTACGCGTACCCGACCTTCCACCGCGCCATCGAGGACGCGCTGCGCGACCTGTCCTGACGGTGGCGTGCCGCTCTGTGTGCTGCCGAGCGTTGGGGCTGACCGCTCGACTCGGTCAGCCCGGGGTGTCGTCCTCCGTTGGGCGAGGCTGGCGGTACTTCTTGATCCAAGCCTCGACATCCTCGGCCAACCAGACCTTCGTCCCTCGTAGCTCCTGGTACGGCTTCGGGAAGGTGGGATACCGGGCAAGCTGCTGGAATCGCTGGCGCGAGACGCCCAGGCGTTCGGCGATCTCGTACGGCCCCATGAGCTGACCCGGCCCTCGGTCCATGGCCCGAACGTAAGACGACCTAGCCTTTCCTTTTGGCTATTGCCAGTTGACTAATTCGTCCGGGGTGGCGACTGTAGGCGTATGACCCGACGTGTTTCTTACGCCGAGTACCTGACGGCGGTCGCGCTGACGCTGGCTCGCCGGCACAAGCCGGTGTGGTCGTGGGTCAGGTGGCGGAACGTCTGCCGGTGTGGGAACGAGTTGCCGTGCCGAGTCAGGCATCGCGTCCCGATCAATCGCGGGCACTGGCCTGGCGAGGAGCGGTGACGACGTCGGCACCTCGTCCGGGAGATGTCATGCTGATCGGGGCCGCCTGTTCGGTGCAGTTCACGGGTGAGCGGGCCCTCCTGCTGCGGCTGGTGTCACTGGGCGAGGTCGACCCGTACACCGGCTGGCTCTGGATCACGGGTTATGCGCTCGACGCGCAGGGGTTGGCGAGGGCCAAGCGCGAGCTGTTTGTCCGAAGAGCCGGGCTGCGCGTCCAGCGCCGGGTCGAACCGGCGGTCGGGCGTTCACGACGATCCAGTCCGCGCCTGACGACGTGACTCAGAATCTGACTGTCGACTGGCGAGCGCGGTGCGACAGCCGGACCGCAAACTTTGCCTCAATTGCCGTTCATTTCTTTCATTCTGGTGACGTACGATTGCGCCCGTGACTAAGCGGTTGACTGAAGTTGCCAAGAAGGCGGGCGTCAGCGAGGCCACCGTCAGCCGGGTGCTCAACGGTCGGGACGGCGTCTCCGAGACGACCCGCACGGCCGTGCTGACCGCGCTGGACGTGCTCGGCTACGAGCGACCGACCAAGCTGCGCGGCGAGCGTGCCCGGCTGGTCGGGCTGGTGCTGCCCGAGCTGCAGAACCCCATCTTCCCGGCGCTCGCCGAGGTCGTCACCGGCTCCCTCGCACAGCGCGGCTACACCCCGGCGCTCTGCGCCCGCACAATCGGCGGCGTGTCCGAGATGGACTACGTGGAGATGCTCCTCGACCACCAGGTCTCCGGGGTGATCTTCGCCGGTGGTTCGTACGCGCTCGCCGACGCCCGGCACGACCACTATCGGAGGCTCACCGATCGGGGCCTTCCGGTGGTGCTGGTCAACGCCGGTGTGGACGAGTTGGGCTTTCCGCGCGTCTCCACCGACGACGCGGTGGCGGTGGAGCAGGCGTACGGGCATCTGCGTTCGCTCGGCCACGAGCGGATCGGGATGGTGCTCGGCCCGGAGGGGCACGTGCCGTCCCGCCGCAAGCTGGACGCGATGGTCCAGGTTGCGGGCTGGGGCGAGGGCGACGCTGAGTGCGTCCAGCGCTCCAGCTTCTCCATGGAGGGGGCGCGGGTCGCCGCGACGAAGCTCGTCGAGCGTGGCGTCACGGGCATCATCTGCGCCAGCGACGTGCTGGCCCTGGGCACCATTCGAGCCGCACGGCGGCTGGGTCGTGCGGTGCCGACGGACATCTCGGTGGTGGGCTACGACGACTCGGCGTTCATGACCTGCACCGACCCGCCGCTGACCACGGTGCGGCAGCCGATCGAGACGATGGGTCAGGCCGCCGTGGATCTGCTGGTCACCCAGATCGAGGGCGCCGGCGTCCTCCAGGACGAGCTGCTGTTCGAACCGGAGCTGGTGGTTCGCGGTTCCACCGCGCCCGCCCCCGGCCGCTGACGATGCCCCTGCCGTACTGACCGCCAGCCCCGTCCGGCCGTCGACCGCTCATCGCGGTCGGCGGCTTTTTTTTGCGTCCATAAGCGATCAAATCCGGCGTAAAACAAGCGACTGTCGGTCTCTGTCGTCAAGAAGTCGTGTCCTTTCAACACACGGTCGACACCTTGCTGAAATGAGTCGGCCTCGTTACAGTGACTCCACTCACACCTGGCTCCGGCGCAGCTACAGGGCGTCAGGTCGCATCACCGCAGATCAGCGCACCTCATGGAGACACCCGTTCCCGAAGGGATGGACAGATGTCCGTACCGCAATACCGAAGGGCTGCGGCGCTGGCGCTCGTGGCCGGCCTGGGGTTCAGCCTCACGGCATGCTCCACGAAGAGCGACGACAAGGGCACGACCGCCGGCGGCAAGGTCACCATCACGGTCGACTGCCAGCCGGTCGGCGCACAGAAAGAGTTGTTGAAGAACTGGAACGACGATGTCGTCGAGTTCCAGAAGCAGAACCCGGACATCGTCGTCAAGAGCGTGAGCGTCGGCGAGCAGTGCAACAACCCGCCGGACTTCACCGCCCGCCTCGCCGGCGGCACCGTGACCGACGTGTTCTACGGGTACATGACCGATCTCCAGCAGGTGCTCGACTCCGGTCAGGCGATGGACATCAGTGGGGTCGTCAACAAGGACACGATCCCCACCTGGGACAGCGTCGACCCGGCGCTCAAGGAGGCCTTCACCGACGGCGGCAAGCTGTACGCCGTCCCGGTGAAGAACTACTCGATGGGCCTGGTCTACAACAAGGTCCTGTTCCAGAAGGCCGGGCTCGACGTCAACAACCCGCCCAAGACCTGGGCCGACGTCCGGGCCGCCGCCAAGAAGATCTCCGCCCTCGGCAACGGCATCGCCGGCTACTCCGAGTACAGCGCCGGCAACACCGGCGGCTGGCACTTCACCTCGCTGCTCTACTCGCAGGGTGGCCAGGTGCTGTCCGCGGACGGCAAGAAGGCCGACTTCAACAACGCGATGGGCAAGCAGGTCCTGCAGAACATCAAGGACATGCGGTACGGCGACAACAGCATGGGCTCCCGCCAGCTGCTCCAGTGGGGTGACCTGCTGACCAACGCCGGCGCGGGCAAGGTCGGCATGTTCATCGGCGCCCCGGACGCCACCCAGGCGATCGTCAGCCAGTTCCAGGGCAAGTTCCAGGACTGGGCGATGGCCCCGCTGCCCGGCCAGGACGGTCCGGCGAAGGGCACGCTCGGCGGCGGCGAGGGCTACTTCTTCAAGAAGGACCTCTCTCCCGAGCAGGTCAAGGCCGGTCTGAAGTGGATCGCTTACCAGAAGCTCACGCCGGGCAAGGGCCAGTTCGACTACGTCCGGGCCAAGCCGCAGAACTACCCGGTGGGTCTGCCCCAGCCGCTGCTGTTCGCCAACGGCAGCGAGGCGCAGAAGCAGGAACTCGAGCTGCGCAAGGCGAACGCGAACGTCGACACCGCGAACTTCGCCATCTTCGAGGCGACCCCGGTGCCGATCAAGGGTGAGCCGCGCAACGCGCAGGCGATCTACGCGGTCCTCGACGCCGCGATGTCCGGGGTGCTGACGAACCCGAACGCGAACATCGACGCGCTGCTGAAGACGGCCGAAGAGAAGGTCAACCAGCTCCTGGCCGCCGAGAGCTGACCGGCAGGTGTGGGGGTCGGTCCACCGGCCCCCACACCCCGCGCCGCACCGTCCGCGTCACTGACTTCCGCAGGAGTTGCCTTGGCGATCACCGCCGTCCCCCAGGCCCCCAGGAAACCGGGTCGCCCGATGTCGCCGTACGCGACAGGGCCGCAGCGCACGAGCCTCGGCCGCAAGGTACGGGACAACCTCGCCGGGCACGCGTTCCTGATCGGCGCCGTGCTCTGCTTCGTGGTCTTCTCCTGGTACCCGATGATCCGCGGCATCGTCATGAGCTTCCAGCGGACCAGGCGCGGCGAGACGACCTGGGTGGGCTGGGACAACTACTCCCGCCTCATCGCCGACCCCAGCTTCTGGCCCGCCTGGAAGAACACGCTCTACTTCACTGTGCTCGCGCTCGTGCTCGGGTACGCGGTGCCGTTCTTCGTGGCGATCCTGCTCAACGAGTTCCGCCACGCCAAGGGTTACCTGCGGGTCCTGGTCTACCTGCCGGTCATGCTGCCGCCGGCCTCGGCGCTGTTCCTCTTCAAGTTCTACGCGTACGACCCCAGCGAGGCGGGGTTGTTCAACGCGATCCTCACGGCGCTGCACCTGCCCACGTCGCAGTGGATGCAGTCGCCGGCGATGACGATGCCGGCCATGGTGATCGCGTCCACCTGGATGAACATGGGTGGCGCCGTCCTGATCTACCTGGCGTCGTTGCAGAACATTCCCGGTGAGCTGTACGAGGCGGCAGAGCTCGACGGCGCCGGGATCTGGCGGCGGATCCGCCACGTGACGATCCCGCAGACCCGGCTGATCCTCGCGCTCCTGGCGATGCTGCAGATCGTCGCCACGATGCAGCTCTTCATCGAGCCACTGATCCTCGCCAACGGCGCGGGCGCGGAGGATTCCGCGACCTCGGTGGCGTACCTCATCTACCAGCACGGGTTCTTCCAGAACGATCTCAACGGCGCCGCCGCGCTGGGCGTGATCATGCTCGTGGTGCTGGCCGGCTTCTCCGCCGTGTACGTGCGACTGACTGCGAAACAGGACTAGGACGGCGCCCAATGGCACAGGATTCCGGTACCCGGACCCTCATCTCCCACTCCCAGCTGAGCCGGGGGCGCGGCAAGGTCATCTACTGGACGCTGCTCGTGGTCGTCGTGGCGGGCTTCACGCTCGTCTTCCTCGGGCCCCTCTACTGGATGGTCACCGGCGCGCTCAAGTCCGGCCAGGAGATCGCGCAGACCCCGCCGTCGCTGTTCCCGAAGGACCCGCAGCCGCAGAACTACATCGACGCGTGGAACAACCTCGCCCTCGCCAAGCTGCTGTTCAACACCTTTTACTACGCCATCGGGGCGGTGCTGTTCCAACTCGTCTTCGACAGCGCCGCCGCGTACTCCCTGTCGAAGCTCCGGCCGATCTTCGGCAACGCGATCCTCGCCCTGATGCTGGGCACCCTGATGATCCCGGCGATGGTCCTCATCGTTCCGCAGTACGTGACGGTGCTCGACCTGCCGATCCTGCACATCAATTTGCTCGACTCACCGTTCGCGATCTGGCTGCCGATGGTCGCGAACGCGTTCAACATCTTCCTGCTGAAGCGGTTCTTCGACTCGATCCCGGAGGAGCTGATGGCCGCCGCCCTGATGGACGGGGCGACGTCGCTGCGCACGCTCTGGTCGATCATCCTGCCGCTGTCGCGTCCCATCCTCGGCGTCGTCTCGATCTTCGCGGTGACCGCGGTCTGGAAGGACTTCCTCTGGCCGAAACTGGTCATGCCGTCGCCCGAGACCCGGACGGTCAGCGTCGGCATCTACACCTTCGCGGGTGGTACGCCGATGAACGTGGTGATCGCCGCGTCGGTCATCGCCGCCATCCCGACTGTCATCATCTTCCTGATCTTCCAACGGAACATCATGTCCGGCCTGACCACGGGCGGCATCAAGGGATAGCCCACGACCGCATTCACCCGCGCGGCGAACAACGACCGTTCGTCCCGACACATATCTCCCTCCGGCGAACCCGCCGACGTACTGACGCAGAAAGCAGGTGCTCGTGTCCACAGCTGACAGAAGTCCGTGGTGGCGTGGAGCCGTGATCTACCAGGTGTATCCCCGGAGCTTCGCCGACGGCAACGGCGACGGCATCGGTGACATCGCCGGCATCCGGTCCCGGCTGAACCACCTGTCCGCGCTCGGCGTCGACGCGATCTGGTTCAGCCCCTGGTATCCGTCCCCGATGGCCGACGCCGGGTACGACGTGTCCGACTACCGCGACATCGATCCGGTCTTCGGCACGCTCGCCGAGGTGGAGGCGTTGATCGCGGAGGCGCACGACCTCGGCATCCGGACGATCGTCGACGTGGTGCCCAACCACTGCTCCGACGCGCACCCGTGGTTCCAGGCCGCGCTGGCCGGCGGCCCGGGAGCGCCCGAGCGGGACCTGTTCTGGTTCCGTCCCGGCCGCGGCCCGAACGGTGACCAGCGGCCCACCGACTGGATCGGCGAGTTCGGCGGCGAGACCTGGACCCGCACCACCAACCCGGACGGCACGCCCGGCGACTGGTACCTGCACCTGTTCGCCCCCCAGCAGCCCGACTTCAACTGGGACCACCCCCGGGTGCGGGCAGAATTCGAGGACATCCTGCGGTTCTGGTTCGACCGGGGCGTCGACGGCATCCGGATCGACTCCGCCGGTCTGCTGGTGAAGGACGGGACGCTGCCCGAGGTCCGACCGGACCACCAGCACCCGTTCCACGACCTCGACGGCGTGCACGACATCTACCGGGGCTGGCGGCGGGTCGCCGACTCCTACGCCGATCGCGCGCTGATCGGTGAGGTGTGGCTGCCGGACCGGCAGCGGTTCGCCAACTACCTGCGCCCCGACGAGCTGCACGCGGCGTTCAACTTCGACTTCCTCGGCTGCGCCTGGGACGCGTCCGCGCTGCGCGAGAGCATCGACGGGACGCTGAGCGCGCACGCGCCGGTCGGCGCACCGGCCACCTGGGTGCTGTCCAACCACGACGTGACGCGGCACGTCACCCGCTACGGCCGGGCGGACACCACGTTCAGCTTCGCGGCCAAGCGCGAGGGGATCCCTACCGACCTGGAGCTGGGCACCCGCCGGGCGCGGGCCGCCGCGCTGCTGTCGCTGTCGCTGCCCGGCGCCGCCTACGTCTACCAGGGCGAGGAGCTGGGGCTCTGGGAGGTCGAGGACATCCCGTACGCGCTGCGGCAGGACCCGATGTGGGAACGCTCCGGTCGGATCGACCCCGGTCGCGACGGCTGCCGCGTGCCGCTGCCGTGGGCCGGTGACGAGCCGCCGTTCGGGTTCAGCCCCGACGGGGCGGCGGCGCCCTGGCTGCCCCAGCCGGCCGACTGGAAGGACCGGACGGCGCTGGCGCAGACCGGCGACGCGGCCTCGATGCTGGAGCTGTACCGGGCGGCGATCCACATCCGGCGGGCCGAGGCGGCGCTCGGCGACGGTGAGCTGACGTGGCTGCCCGCCCCGGACGGGGTGCTGGCGTTCAGCCGTGGCGGTGGCTTCCGCTGCCTGGTCAACCTCACCGACGCGGCGGTGCCGCTGCCCGCCGACGGGGAGCTGCTGCTGGCCAGTGGCCCCCTCGACGACGGTCTGCTGCCGTCGGACACGGCCGTCTGGCTGCGTACCCCCGGAGCGGAGGACGGACCGCGCGCGGACGCCGCCGCCCTGACCTGATCCGACCGACGTGGTGCCGGCGGTCCCGTCCCGGCCGCCGGCACCACCCACCCGCACACCACGACCGAGGAAGGAGGAACGAGAGGGGGAGAAACCGCCACGCCGCACCGAAACGGGGGACCTGGCCTGCCTGACGAGAGGGAGAGCACAGCTCATGGCCAACCACACCACCGCCACCCCGCACCACCTCCGACACCCGGCGCGCGTCGGGCTGGCCGCGATCGCCGCCACCCTGCTCGCCGCCACCACGGTGACCGCCCTCGCGGTCACCGGCACCGCCACCCCGGCTTCGGCGGCCGGGTTGTCCCCCTTCGACATCTCGGGCCGTGGCGCGACCGTCCCGTTCATCGAGCAGGAGGCGGAGAAGGCAGCCTCCAACGGCACGAGGATCGGCCCGGACCGGCGCTACGGCACGCTGCCGTCGGAGGCGTCCGGCCGCGAGGCGGTCACCCTCGACTCCGTCGGCGAGTACGTCGAGTTCACGCTCACCGCCCCGGCCAACGCGGTCACCTTCCGGCACAGCCTGCCGGACAGCCCGGCCGGCACCGGCCGGGACGCCGCCCTCGACCTGCGGGCCAACGGCACCCTGCTGAAGTCGGTGCCGGTGACATCGCGGTACGGCTGGTACTACGGCGGCTACCCGTTCAACAACAACCCGGGCGACACGAACCCGCACCACTTCTACGACGAGACCCGGGCGATGTTCGGCACCACCTACCCGGCCGGTACGAAGATCCGGTTGCAGGTCTCCTCGACCGCCCAGTCGCCCTCCTTCACGATCGACCTGGCGGACTTCGAGCTGGTGGGCGCACCGATCAGCAAGCCCTCCGGTGTGCTCGACGTGGTCACCGACTTCGGCGCCGACCCGAGCGGCGCGACGGACTCGACCGCGAAGTTCCAGGCTGCGGTCGACGCCGGAAAGGCCCAGGGCCGGGCCGTCTGGATCCCGACCGGCACGTTCACCCTCTGGGATCACGTGGTGGTCGATGGGGTGACCCTGCGTGGCGCCGGCCCGTGGTATTCGGTGCTCGGCGGGCGGCACCCCACCGACCGCAAGCGGGCCGCCGGCATCTACGGCAAGTACGTCCCCGGCGGCGGCTACACCGGCGAGATCCGGGCGCACGAGGCCGGCGGGCCGAGCCGCAACGTCACCCTGCGGGACTTCGCCATCATCGGCGACATCCGCGAGCGGGTGGACGAGGACCAGGTCAACGCCCTGGGCGGGGCGATGACCAACTCGGTGGTGGACAACCTGTGGCTGGAGAACACCAAGGTCGGGGCGTGGATGGACGGCCCGATGGACAACTTCACCATCCGCAACAGCCGCATCCTGGACCAGACCGCCGACGGGGTGAACTTCCACACCGGCGTCACCAACTCGACGGTGACCAACACGTTCGTCCGCAACACCGGCGACGACGCCCTGGCGATGTGGGCGCAGAGCGTGCCGAACGTCAACAACTCGTTCACGCACAACACCATCGGCGTGACGCTGCTGGCCAACCATCTGGTCAGCTACGGCGGTCGGGACATCAAGATCACCGACAACGTGACGGCCGACTCGCTGACCAACGGCGGTGGCATCCACGTCGCCAACCGCTACCCCGGTGTGCAGGGCGACACCGCGGTCCGGGGCACCTGGACGATCGCCCGGAACACCTTGATCCGCAACGGCAACTCGGACTACAACTGGAACTTCGGCGTCGGGGCGATCTGGTTCTCCGCCCTCAACGAGGCGTTCCAGCAGGCCACCATCAACATCACCGACACCGACATCCTGGACAGCTCGTACGCCGCGCTGCACTGGATCGAGGGCCAGACCAGCGGGATCAACCTCACCAACGTACGGATCGACGGCGCCGGCACGTACGCGCTCCAGGTGCAGGCGCCCAGCCAGGTGTCGTTCACCAACGTGCGCGCCACCAACATCGCGCAGAGCAACCCGATGCACAACTGCGTGGGCGGCGGCTTCCAGATCACCCAGGGTTCCGGCAACTCGGGCTGGTACACGTCGACCCCGTACTGCGGCCCGTGGCCGGAGCCGCAGTGGGGTGGCGGCCCCAGCACCCCGCCGACCACCGGCCCCACCACCGCGCCACCCACCACCGCACCGCCCACCACCGCACCGCCGACCACGCCGCCCCCGACCACGCCGCCGCCCACCGGCGGGAACCTGGCGCTGAACCGGTCGACGACCGCGACCAGCACCAACCAGAGCTACACGGCGGGCAACGCCGTGGACGGCAACGCGGCCACCTACTGGGAGGGCGCCAACAACGCCTTCCCGCAGTCGCTGACGGTGGACCTGGGCGCGGCCCGCTCGGTCGACCGGGTGGTGCTCAAGCTGCCCGCCGGCTGGGAGCAGCGCACCGAGACGCTGTCGGTGCTCGGCTCCACCGACGGCTCGTCGTACAGCACCCTGGCGTCGTCCGCCGGTCGGGTCTTCGACCCCGGCACGGGCAACACCGTGTCGATCGGGCTGCCCTCCGGTGACCGCCGCTACATCCGGGTCACCGTCACCGGCAACACGGGCTGGCCGGCCGCCCAGCTCAGCGAGGTCGAGGTGTACGGCGGCACCGCCACCACGCCGCCGCCGACCACCGCCCCACCGACGACGGCCCCACCGACCACCGCCCCGCCGACGACGCCCCCGCCCAGTGGCAACCTCGCGGCCGGACGGTCGATCACCGAAACCAGCCACTCCGACGTGTACGCCGCGCCCAACGCGGTGGACGGCAACGCCAACACCTACTGGGAGAGCGCCAACAACGCCTTCCCGCAGTCGCTGACGGTGGACCTGGGTGCCACCCGTTCGGTGTCCCGGGTCGTGCTGAAGCTGCCGCCGTCGTCGGCGTGGCAGACCCGTACGCAGACGCTGTCGGTGCTCGGCTCCACCACCGGCTCGTCGTTCACCACCCTGAAGGCGTCCGCCGGCTACACGTTCAACCCGGCCAGCGGCAACACGGTCACCGTGACCTTCACGGCGACCAGCCAGCGGTACCTGCGGCTGACCGTCACCGGCAACACCGGCTGGCCCGCCGGCCAGCTCAGCGAGTTCGAGGTCTACTCCAGCTAGGCCGACGGCCCCCGCCCGAGCAGGGCGGGGGCCACCGGTCGGGGAGCCCGGCGCAGCGCGGCGCCGGCCCGCCCGCACCCGTCCCGCACCGTCCCCCACCTGTCGCGGCACGACGGGCGTACCCCTGCACCCGTCACCGGGCAACGCACCCACACCACCCCCGAAAGAGGTGTAGCCACCCATGTCCAGAAACGGCCCCACCCGAGGCACCCCGCGTGCCGGCTCGCCCGGTCCCGTCCCCCGAGCCGACCGAGCCCACCGACTGCCGGCCGGCCGGCGGCTGCTCGCCGGCGCGCTCGCCGGACTGCTCCTCGCCGCCGTCCCCGCCCTCACCCCGGCGACCGCGGCACCGGCGGCGAAGCCGGCTCCGGCCCCGGCCGGGTCCGCCCGCGCGGCCCTGCTCGCCGGGCTCTCCGCCAGCATGAGCGCCAGCAGCTACAACCAGAACTACGTCGCGGGCAACGCCAACGACGGCAACGCGTCGACCTACTGGGAGAGCGCCAACAACGCGTTCCCGCAGTGGATCCAGGCCGACCTCGGCGCCACCGTCAACGTGGACCGGGTGGTGCTCAAGCTGCCGCCCTCGTCGGACTGGCAGACCCGCACCCAGACGCTGTCGATCCTCGGCTCCACCAACGGCTCGTCCTTCACCACCCTGAAGGCGTCCGGCGGCTACACGTTCGACCCGGGCACCGGCAACACCGCGACCGTCAGCTTCACGGCTGCCAGCACCCGCTACGTACGGGTGCAGGTAACCGGCAACACCGGCTGGCCGGCCGCCCAGTTCTCCGAGGTCGAGGTGTACGGCGCCAGCGGCAGCACCGACACCCAGGCCCCCAGCGCCCCCGGCAATCTGGCCTACACCCAGCCCGCCAGCGGTCAGATCCGGCTCACCTGGTCCGCGTCCACGGACAACGTCGGCGTGACCGGGTACGACGTCTACGCGGGTGGCGCGCTGCGCGGCAGCGTCAGCGGCTCGACGCTGACGTACACCGACAGCCAGCCGGACACCGCCACGGTCTCGTACTACGTGCGGGCCAGGGACGCGGCCGGCAACCAGTCGTCGAACAGCAACACGGTGACCCGCACCGGCACCGGCACCCCTCCCACCGGCACCAACCTGGCGGTCGGCAAGCCGATCACCGCCTCCGGGTACGTGCACACGTTCGTGGCGACCAACGCCAACGACAACAACGTGACCACCTACTGGGAGGGCAACGGCAACCCGAGCACGCTGACCGTGCAGCTCGGCGCGAACGCCAGCCTCAGCCAGGTCGTGCTGAAGCTCAACCCGGACTCCGCCTGGGGTACGCGTACCCAGAACATCACAGTGCTCGGCCGCGACCAGGGCTCGTCGACCTTCACCACCCTGGTCGGCGCGGCGAACTACACCTTCAACCCGGGCAGCGGCAACACGGTGACCATCCCGGTCTCCGGGGCTGCCGCCGACGTACGGCTCTCGATCGCCTCGAACACCGGCGCCCCGGCCGGGCAGGTGGCCGAGTTCCAGGTCATCGGCACCCCCGCGCCGAACCCGGACCTCACCGTGACCGGCATGTCGGTCAGCCCGTCCGCGCCCGTGGAGACCAGCACCATCACGCTCTCGGCCACCGTGCGCAACGCCGGCTCGGCGGCCTCCGGCGCCACCGACGTCAACTTCTACCTGGGCTCCACCCGGGTCGGCACCGCGTCGGTCGGCGGCCTCGCGGCCGGCGCCTCGACCACGGTCAGCGCCAGCATCGGCACCCGCGACGCGGGCAGCTATCCGCTCAGCGCGAAGGTCGACGAGTCCAACACCGTCGTCGAGCAGGACGACACCAACAACAGCTACTCCAACCCGAGCCCGCTGGTGGTGAGCCCGGTCGCCACGAGTGACCTGGTCGCCTCGGCGGTGGCCTGGTCGCCGGGCAACCCGTCGGCCGGCAGCACGGTCACCTTCTCCGTGTCGATCCGCAACGCCGGCAGCGTGGCCTCCGCGTCCGGGTCGCACGGCATCACGCTCACCGTGCTCAACGAATCGGGCACGGTGGTGCGTACCCTCACCGGCTCGTACTCCGGTGTGATCAACGCCGGGGCCACCGTCGGCCCGGTCGACCTGGGCACCTGGACGGCCGCGAACGGCAAGTACACCGTCCGGGTCGTGCTCGCCGCCGACAGCAACGAACTGCCGGTCAAGCAGGGCAACAACACCAGCGACCGTCCGCTCTTCGTCGGGCGCGGCGCCAACATGCCGTACGACATGTACGAGGCCGAGGACGGCGTGGTCGGCGGCGGCGCGGCAGTGGTGGGCCCGAACCGGACCGTCGGCGACGTGGCCGGTGAGGCGTCCGGCCGGCGTGCGGTGACGCTCAACTCGACCGGCAGCTACGTCGAGTTCACCACCCGGGCCAGCACCAACACGCTGGTCACCCGCTTCTCCATCCCCGACGCGTCGGGCGGCGGGGGCATCAACTCCACGCTGAACGTCTACGTCAACGGCACGTTCCACAAGGCCATCGACCTGACGTCCCGCTACGCCTGGCTGTACGGCAACGAGACCAGCCCGGGCAACTCGCCGAGCGCGGGCGGACCGCGGCACATCTACGACGAAGCCAACGTCATGCTCAACTCGACCGTGCCGGCCGGCAGCAAGATCCGCCTCCAGAAGGACGCGGCCAACACCACCACGTACGCGATCGACTTCATCAACACCGAGCAGGTCTCGCCGATCGCGAACCCGGACTCGGCCCGCTACGCGACGCCGGCCGGCTTCACCCACCAGGACGTGCAGAACGCCCTGGACCGGGTGCGGATGGACACCACCGGCAACCTGATCGGGGTGTACCTGCCCGCCGGCAACTACTCCACCTCGTCGAAGTTCCAGGTGTACGGCAAGGCGGTCAAGGTGACCGGCGCCGGGCCCTGGTACACCCGGTTCAACGCCCCCTCCGGCCAGGAGAACACCGACATCGGCTTCCGGGCCGAGAACTCGGCGGCCGGATCGTCGTTCGCGAACTTCGCCTACTTCGGCAACTACACCTCGCGCATCGACGGGCCGGGCAAGGTGTTCGACTTCGCCAACGTGTCGAACATCGTGATCGACAACATCTGGGCCGAGCACCAGGTCTGCCTCTACTGGGGCGCCAACACCGACTACATGACGATCAAGAACTCGCGGATCCGCAACCTGTTCGCCGACGGCATCAACATGACCAACGGCAGCACCAACAACCTGGTCAGCAACAACGACGCCCGGGCCACCGGCGATGACAGCTTCGCGCTGTTCTCGGCGATCGACGCGGGCGGCGCGGACATGCGGGACAACATCTACGAGAACCTGACCTCGACCCTGACCTGGCGGGCCGCCGGTGTGGCCGTCTACGGCGGCTACGGCAACACGTTCCGCAACATCTACATCGCGGACACGCTCGTCTACTCCGGCATCACCATCAGCTCGCTCGACTTCGGCTACCCGATGAACGGCTTCGGCGCGAGCCCGCCGACCCGTTTCGAGAACATCTCGATCGTGCGGGCCGGTGGGCATTTCTGGGGCGCGCAGACCTTCCCGGCGATCTGGGTCTTCTCCGCCTCGAAGGTGTTCCAGGGCATCCGGGTCAGCGACGTGGACATCGTCGATCCGACCTACAGCGGCATCATGTTCCAGACCAACTACGTCGGTGGGCAGCCGCAGTTCCCGGTCACCGACACGGTCTTCACCAACATCTCGATCAGCGGCGCCCGCAAGAGCGGTGACGCCTACGACGCGAAGTCCGGCTTCGGCATCTGGGTCAACGAGATGCCCGAGTCCGGGCAGGGGCCGGCCGTCGGGTCGGTGACCTTCAACAACCTGCGGTTGAGCAACAACGCGGTGGACATCCGCAACACCACCTCGACCTTCACCATCAACCGCAACTGAGTCAGGCCGTACCGGATGCCGCCGGGAGGTTCACCCTCCCGGCGGCATCGCGCCGTGCCGGCCCTCGCCGGCGGCGAACCGGGCCGCCCCGGCCGCCGCGTCGGTGGCCAGCGAATCCATCCCGTACGCCAGCTCGGTCGCCAGCGCCTCCGCCTCGGGCCGTCCGGCGCCGGCCAGCACGGCCGCCCGGTCGTTGCGCAGGCAGGTCTGCGGATGCCGGGCGATCGCCGCGGCCAGCTCCTCGGCCGCCGCCCGCGCCCGGCCCGGCGGCACCACCCGGTTGACCAACCCCATGGTGTACGCCTCGTCGGCGGGCACCGCCCGCCCGGTGAGGATCAGGTCCAGGGCACGGCTCTCACCGATCAGCCGGGGCAGCCGGACCGTCCCGCCGTCGATCAGCGGCACTCCCCAGCGTCGGCAGAACACCCCGAGCGTGGCGTCGGACTCGGCGACCCGCAGGTCGCACCAGAGTGCCAGCTCCAGGCCGCCGGCCACCGCGTACCCGGAGATCGCCGCGATCACCGGCTTGCTCAGCGCCATGCGGGTCGGACCCATCGGGCCGTCTCCCTCCGGCTCGACCCGATTGCCGCTGGCCGTGCCGATCGCCTTGAGGTCGGCGCCCGCGCAGAACGTGCCGCCGGCACCCCAGAGCACGGCCACCGCCGCGTCCGGGTCGGCGTCGAACGAGCGAAAGGCGTCCGCGAGTGCCCGCGCGGTCGGCCCGTCGACCGCGTTGCGGGCCGCCGGGCGGTCCAGGATCACCGTCGTCACCGGCCCGGCGCGCTCCACCCGTACACCCATCGGCCCATGGTGCCTGGCGGAGCGCCGGAGCGCACCCACCGGAGCATCCGCACACGTTGCTACAGGTCCGTCACCGCCGACCGGTTTGCGACGGCGTTCGCCGGGAAGTCGGTCCTCGTGCGAGAGATCCTGACGAAGATCGAGCAGGCGTCCCGGCTGGACCGGGTGGGTGACCGGCTGCAACGGGTGGTGCTGGGCACGCTGCGTCCACGGCGGTTACGCGACCTCCTGCACGGGGTGCCGCTGGGCCATCCCCTGCACCCGGCGATGGTGCAGGTGCCGGTGGGCTCCTGGATCAGCGCGGCGGTGCTGGACCTCATGCCCGGGCAGCGCCGGGCTGCCACCGCGCTGGTCGGGCTGGGCACCGTCAGCGCCGTGCCGGCGGCGATCGCCGGCCTGAACGACTGGGTGGCCCTCGCCCCCGACCAGCGGCGCGTCGGCCTGGTGCACGCCGCCGCGAACGGCATCGGCCTGACCTTCTACGCCGGCTCGCTGGCGGCACGGCTCTCCGGCCGGCACGGTATGGGCCGCGCTCTCGGCTTCCTCGGGCTGTCCGCCGCGAGCCTCGGGGCCTACATCGGCGGGCACCTGGCGTACAAGCAGGGGGCGCAGGTCAACCAGAGCATCTCCGAGCTGCGCCGGATGAGCGACGGTTGGCACTCGCTTGTCGACATGTCGGCCCTGCCGCAGCGCACGCTGGTGACCCGCGAGGTGGACGACGTCTCGGTGATCCTCTACCGCCACGGCGACGAGGTCACCGTCATGCTGGAGCGCTGCCCCCACCAGAGCGGGCCGCTCGGCGAGGGCGAGGTCCAGGAGATCGACGGCCACGCGTGCGTGGTCTGCCCGTGGCACGGCAGCGCGTTCCGGCTCAACGGCGGCGAGGTCGTACTGGGGCCCTCCGGCAACGACCAGCAGATCCTGCCCACGCGGATCCGCGACGGCGTGCTCCAGACCCGCGTCCCCTGACATGCTCGGCTGAGCGCGACCGGACGCCGTCGGGCTGGTGTCGCTCCCCGTCGACATACCGCAGAGTCATAGATATACCTCTGAGGTATATCGCTTTCCAGACCATCTGCCGCCGCATGCTGTCGCGCGACCGGTCAGCTTCGCCGGTGCCGACCGGTCGATGGCTCGTCCGGCACGGCATCCCAGTCGGGCCCGCCGGCGGCCGGTCCGCGCTGGTCACGACCGGTCCAGCCTTCGTCGCCGGTCCAGGCCTCCTCGCCGGTCCAGCCCGGTGCCGCACTCAGGGCCGGGTCTCCGGTGGGCGCCGCCGTGCTCTCGGTGGCCGCTGCCGCGCGGCTGGCGGCCCATGCGGCGCCGCTGCTCCGACCGCCGCTGCGGGAGCTGCCGCCGCTCCGATCCGCGCCGCGCCGGGGCGCGCGGGCAGCCGCGGCCAGCCGGGGAGCCGCGCCGGCGGTGGCCGGGCGGCGGCGCAGGCCGAGCACCGCGCCGATCTGGGCGCCCACGATGCTCGCGACGGCCAGCACGGCGGAGACCGCCAGCGGTCGGTTCACCCGGTCGGTGGTTCCGGCCCGCGCCGCGCCGACGGTCATCGGGGGTACCTGACCCGTCGACTCCGTACCGCCGGGGGGCGCCTGCTCCGCCCGCTCCGGCGCGGTCCGCTCGGGCGCCGGTCGCGGGGCCGGCGGCCTGGGCGCGGCGGGCCGGCCGACGAGTTTTCCGGTGGCGTGCGGGCGGGCGCCCTGGTCGGCGGCCTCCGCTGGCAGCCGGAGCAGTTGGCCGGGGCGAATCCGATCCGGGTCGTCCAGCCGGTTCAGCTTGGCGAGCTGTCGATAGTCGCCGAACTCGTCGAGGTACCGCTCGGCCACCTCGCCGAGGTAGTCGCCCCGCGCCACGCGATACACCGGGGCCGCCTGGTCACCGGCGCTCGGCCCGTCAGGCGCGACCAGCCCGAGCGGCTCGCTCCCGGCCATGCCGAGCGGCCCGCTCCCGGTCATCCCGAGCGGCCCACCTTCGGGCAGTCGGGCGGCTCCGGTCGAAGCGCTCGACTGGGCGTACGCCGGAGCGGTGTAGACCGCCGCGGCGCTGGCGGCGGCCGGGCTGGCCGCGAGGATCAGCGCGACCGAACCGACCAGCGCGGCGGCGGCCTTCTGCTGGCGGCTCATCCCCGGCAACTTCGGCGCCGGCCGGCGCAGGGTCTGCGCGCCCAATTCGACGATGACGGAGAAGGCGAACGTGGCCCAGCCGAACCAGCCGGCCAGCGCCAGGGCCCGCAGGAAGAGCTGCCCGTCGTCGCGGCTGGTCAGGGCGGTGCCCACCTCGGCGAGGGTGGGCAGATGGTCGGGCAGGGGATTGCCCGCGAAGGCGAGCAGCGCGACCGGCGCGCCCGCAACCAGAGCGCAGAGCACGACGAGCGCACCGACGCCGGTGAGGACGCGTCCGGTCCGCCGTACGACGGACCGACCCGATGCGGACATGGCGGCCTTCCTTCCTACGGTCCTGCGGTGATGGCCCGCGCGGTCGCCTCGCCGGTGACGGTGACCCGGTCGGCGAAGCCGAACAGCCCGAGCATCGAGCGGCGGTAGGTGATCGTGACGCGTACCCGGACGACGGTCTCCCCGGCGATCTGCGGGAAGCTCACGGTGTGGCCGGTGGTGCCGGCGGCGGAGAGATAGTTGGCGACCGCGACGCGGGCCTGCGGCTGGTCGATCCGCGTCGGCCCACCCTCGATCGCGGTGGCCCGGTCGATGGCCTGCCCGCCCGCGCGGGCCGCCTCCGCGGCGAGGTTGTCCGCGCGTTGCAGCGTGCGCAGCTGACCGGCGCCGTCGAACGAGAGACCCACGATGGCCAGTACGCCGATCATCGCCACCGCCAGGAAGATGCTCACGCGGCCGTGGTCGCCGGAGAGCGGACGGACGGTCATCGCCGGCTCCGGTAGCGGTCAAGTGGTGAGGTGAAGCTCGCCTCGACGCGGTTTTCGCTGGGCATGCCGGGCACGGCCGAGAGGCGCAGATCCCGGAAGGACACCCGGCAGGCGACCGTGACGGTGACTGTCGCATCCTGGCCGAGCGCGCTGCGGTAGGCCCTGTCGAAGCTGGTGGTGGCGCCTCCGACCGAGCCGCTGAACGTCACGGTCGGAGTGCCGCTGCAATTCAGCCCTCGCCAGTCCAGCTGCTGCTGAGCCGCCTCGCGGGCTTCCCTGCGGGCGTCGGCCGCACTGCGGGAGATCGAGGCGGCGCGGGCCGCGTCGTGGGCGGCGGCGTCGATGGCCTCCGCCGCCACCGCGCTGCGTCCGGCCACGCCGGCCAGCACCATCAGCGCGATGAACGCGGGTGCGAGCACCGCCACCTCGATGGAGACCGAGCCCCGCTCGGCGGGCCGGTTCACGGCGGGGTCACCCGCTCCACCGTCCCGTGCGCGGTCTGCTCTACCGCGAAGTCCACACCGGGCACCACCGACAGGGATCGGCCGGTCACCGTGCAGGTCACCTCGACCGCGGTGGTCACGCAGGTCGGGCCGGTCCTGTCCCAGCCCAGCAACCAGCCGCCGGTGGCGGACAGGAACCGGGTGGCGCTGGCCTTCCCGGCGCTGTCGGACGCGTTGTAGAGCCGCTGGGCGTTGACCCCGCTCTGGGCGGCGTTCAACGCCGTGGAGCGGGCCAGGAAGACCGCCGAGACCTGGAGCGAGGCGAACAGGAGCACCAGGATCAGCGGCATCACCACGGCCAGCTCCACCGGGTTGGCACCCCGCTCCCGGTCGCCGGCCACGAGGCGACACCGGGCGGCGAGAACCGCCCGGCGCCACCTTCCGGACGCGGCTCGGCGCATGCCGGCTACTTCGGGTTCGTGTGGTTCGGGATGGCCTTCATCCAGTCGTTGGCCTTGCCGAGGGCCAGGCCGGTGACGATGGTCGCCACGAAGACCAGACCGAAGATGATCACGGCGGTCGGTACCGGGCTGTCGCCGCGCTCGCCGTCCCGCCGCAGCTCGGCGAAGCGCGTCGTCACCACGACGTGCAGGTAGGTGAGGATGGACATGGCGTACTCCTTCTCGGGGGTCGGATCAGACACGGGCGATGAACGGATAGACGACGAAGCCGAGCAGCACGAAGACGAGAAGTGCGCCCGGGATGTCGAGTCGGCTGGTCACGCCCTCGGCGCGGGCCAGGTTGTCGGTGCGGATCTGGTCGCGCAGCGAGTCGGCCCGGCTGCGCAGGGTCTCGTGCACCTGCGCGCCCTCGCTGCCGGAGGAGCGCATGATCGCGCCGACGTCGCCCAGCTCCGGGATGCCGATCTTGTCGGCGAGGTCACGCAGCTCGTCCCAGGGCGCGTGCATCTGCATCTGGGCGATCCGCAGCGACTCCTGAAGCCGGTCGAACACCCAGCCGTCACAGACCGCGGCGGCCCGCTCCAGCGACTGCACCGGCCCGTGCGCGGCGGAGAGCTGCAGAGCCACCAGATCCAGGTACGTGCAGACGGCCTGGCGGAACTCGTCGCGGGCGGCGTCCGCCTTTGCCAGCACCGAGCGGTGCGCCAGCAGGCCGGCGATCAGCGCCATGCCGAGGCCACCCAGCACCGGTACGACAAGCGGCAGCGAGACACCGAGCACGAACAGCGCCACCC
Source organism: Micromonospora sp. NPDC005194 (assembly GCF_040608335.1). Lineage (NCBI taxonomy): Bacteria > Bacillati > Actinomycetota > Actinomycetes > Micromonosporales > Micromonosporaceae > Micromonospora > Micromonospora sp. NPDC005194. The sequence goes on from NZ_JBEXIA010000007.1 coordinate 116,552, forward strand.
CGAGCAGGGTCGGCGTGGCCAGTCCGATGAGCGCGGACAGCAGCACCGACAGCGCGTACTGCTCGGGGGTCTGACCGATCAGGGCGAGCTGCCGGTGCGGTGGTCGCAACCAGCGGGACAGCCCGGTCAGCCAGTCCAGCCGGCGGGAGGCGGGAGCGGCCACCCGCCCGGTGCCCGGCGGCTGGTGCAGGCGGCGCAGCGCCGGCCCGAGCGCGGGGGTCGCCGGAACCAGCTCCCGGATCACCAGGAACAAGCCCAACCCGATCGTCGCCCCGCCACAGACCGCGACGGCCAGGTGCCAGTTGAGGATCACCGCGACCGCCTTCCGGGGCTGCGCCGCGCTTCGCCGCTCGCGCTCACGCGATCACCTCCTGCGGGTCGGGGGCCGGCAGGAACCGGGCCGGCCGCTGCGGCTGGCTCATCGACCGCACCCAGGCCAGCAGGCCGATGAATGCGGCACCGAGAGCGGCCATCACCACCTGACCCGTCGGTGTGCCGTACGGCTTGATGTATTCGGTGTTGACCAGCCCGTACGCCAGCGTCGCCAGCGTCATCCCGGTCAGGAAGCGGACCGCGAACCGGGGCTGGGTGCGCTTGGCCTCGATCTCCCGGCGGGTCGCCACCTCCGCGGCCGCCGCGCCGGCGATCGAGCCCAGCACGTCGCCCAGCCGCTCACCCCGGTCGGTGAGGTGCAGGATCAGCGCCGCCACGACCTGGTCGCAGACCGGATCGCCGATCTCGTCGGCGAACGCCAGCAGCGCGGAACGGGCCAGCCAGCCGGCCTGCAACCGGGCGGCGAGCAGCCGTACCTCGTCCTCGATGCCGGGTGGCACGCTGCCGATCGTGCTGATGATCGCCTGTTGGAGGCCCTGCCCCGTACCGGAGACGTCCTTGAGCCGGCGGGTCCACTCGCCGACGGCCTCGATCCGGGCGATCGCCCGCTGCTCGGCCTTGCCGACGGCGAACAGCCAAGGCGTGCCGGGCACCGCCACCGCCACCAGCAGGCCCACCACCGGCAGCCCGGTCAGCAGGAACGCCAACGCCCCGGCGACCACCGCGGTGAGCAGCAGCGCCTGGTAGGCCCGCCGCTCGGCTGGAGTGGCGCCGGAGCCGCGCCAGAGGCGGCTCAGGCCGGGCCCCGCTCCCGGGCCGGCCCCGGCGGGCCGGCGGCTGCCCACCAGCGCGACGACCGCCAGCAGCAGCCCGGCCACACAGGCGGCCCCGGAGACCACAGCGATCAACTCCAGGCTGTTTCCCATCAGGTCACCGCCGGGCCAGTCGGGTCTGTCGGGGACGCCGCCAGGCACCCGTACCGGCCTCGATCCACCGGGTCAGCAGCCGGGCGTCGTACCCCACCCGCAGCAACTGGTCGCGAACCCGTTCCGGGAGGTGCCGGGGGACGGCGCGGCCGTCCGGACCGGGACCGAAGACGGTGGTGGTGGTGATCCGTCCGGCCTCACCGGCCCCGATCACCTCCTCCACGTGCGAGACGAACCGGTGCTTACGGCCGCCGATCGCGCTCTCGTCCTCGACTGTGACGTAGACGATCAGATCGAGGGCGTTGCCGGCCATCCGGCGAGCCTGGTCGACGGTCATCTCCCGGCCGTGCGCCAGCGCCAGCTCGACGATCCGTTCACCCACCCCGGCAGCCGTACGGGCGTGAATGGTGCACATCGAGCCCCGGCTGGTGGTCATCGCCTGGAGCATCGGCACGATCTCCCGGGACCGGACCTCGCCCACGATGATCCGCAGCACGCCCATCCGCAGCGAGAGCGGGATCAGGTCGGCGATGGTCACCTCACCCGCCGGCCGGCCGTCGAAGCCGCGCTCGCCGTGCCCCTCCCGCGCCTCGAAGCTCATCACCGCCCGGTGCCGCTCCCGGCGACGGGCCGGCAACAACTCCCGACTCTCCTCCAGCAGCACGTACGGCTCGTCGGGTGGGATCTCGTTCATGAGCGCCCGGATGATCGTGGTCTTCCCGGCGCCGGCCAGCCCGGCGACCATGATGTTCAACCCGGCGCGCATCGCCGCACGCAGGAAGTCGCGCAGCAGCGGGTCGATCATCTCGTCCAGGTCACCCCGGGCGCCGGCCACGTCGTCGAGGCTCACGTCCAGGGTGTTGTGCTTGCGGATCACCGCGTACGGCCGGTGGCTGACCAGGAACACCGCGGCCAGTCGGCTGCCGTCGGGCAGTTGCAGGTCCAGGGTGGGCTTCACGGTGGACAGTGACCGTTCGGTCGCGCCGGCCCGCCGCGCCGCCGCCTGGAGGATCTCCACCAGCTCGGCGTCGCTGTCGGCGATCGGCTCGGCCCAGTCCACCCCACCGCCGTGCCGGGTGATGCGCACCACGTCGCAGCCGAGGATGTGCACCTCCTCGATGGTGTCGTCGACCAGCAGGGTCTGTAGCCGGCCCAGCCCGACCAGCTCGGCGGTCACCTGGTCGAGCAGCAGGCGTTCCTCGCCGGCGGCCATCGGTGTGCCGGCGCGACGGACCGCGTCCGCGTACTCGGCGACCACCGTGACGGCCAGCCGGGCCCGCTCGGTGTCCTCCTCGTCGACGGTGAACTCCCGGCCGCGCTGCCACAGGGTGAGCCGTTCGGTGAGTTCCCGGCGCAGCTCCCGGACCACCTGGAAATCCATCCGAGGTCGGGGTGCCACCTCCGGCGGCGGCGTGGCCGTGGGCATCGGCTGCGGTATCGCCGCCGACTGGTGGTGCCGGCCGTTCGGCGGGGCCAGCGGCGGCGCGGTGGACGTCGCGGCCGGCGGCTGCTGACGTGGGTCGGTGGAGACGGGCTCAAACCGCATCCGGCACCCCCTGCTGCACCGGCCAGGCCAGCCGTGCCCGCCGGCGTTCCAGCAGCGCACCGACCGGCACCTCCAGCGCGGCGGCCGCGCGCAGCAGCGGCCGTCCGGACCGTACGGTCCCACCGAGGGCGAGCACCCCTGCGGTACGCGGGTCGTGCGGCAGCCGGGCGATCACCGGCAGTTTCAGTCCACGGCTGATCTCCGCGCGCCCGTGCCCGTCGCCGACCAGCAGCAGCCGCAGGGTGCCCGGCGGCACCCGGTGTTCGGCGAAGTCCCGCTCGATCGCGGTGACCACCGCCCGGGTGCCGGACAGGTCGGGCAGGTGGGCCCGGGTCACCAGCAGCACCACCGAGGCGGCCCGCAGCAGTGGCCACGGTGGGCCGGTGACGTGCAGCCGGCCGCAGTCGACGAGCACGTCGTAGCCGGGAGTACCCCGGTCCAGGGCGTTGAAGTAGTCGGCGAAGCGCTGCCAGAGCGGGGTGACGCTGCCGGCCTGCGCCGGGTCGACCAACCCGGGCAGCAGCAGCCGTTCCCGGCGCGGCGCGTCCAGGTCGACCAGCTGCGACCAGAACCCGGTCTCCAGGTTGCCGTCGCGCAGCTCCCCGACGGCCAGCTCGCCGATGCCGCGCGGCCCGTCCAGCTGACCACCGAGGTAGCCGGCGAGGATCGACCCGCCGGCCGGGTCGCACTCGGCCAGGACCAGCCGGCGGTGCCAGGTCAGGGCACAGGCCAACGCCGAGGTGGTCACGCCGGGCGAACCCTTCGCGGACACCAACGCGATGATCGCCATGCTCAGGCCGCCTCGGTCAGCACGACCGCGATCCGCTCCTGGGCGGCCAACGCCACCACGGCGGGTACGTCCCGGATGAGCAGCGCCAGGTACAGCACCTTCTCGTCGTCCGTCGGGCTGACCATGTCGATGACGGTGGCCGCGAACCGGGTGCCCGCCCCGGCCGCCGCCCCGGTGGCGTTCTCGTCCGGGGTGCTGACCAGCAGCACCTTGTCTCCGGGGTGCAGCGCTCGGGCCGGCACCTGGGCGGTCTTCAGGCCGATCGCGATCTGCTGCTGACCCGGGCCGAGCAGCGGGTCGTCGGTGACCTGCCCGAGGGTGAGCAGGGTGCCCGGCACCAGCGCCACGGCGGCCCGCTTGCCGACCACCTCGTCCAGCCGGCCCGCGGGCACCGGGTGCAACCCCTGACCGCCGGCGACCTGCACGGTGATCAGATCGGCGGCGCTGACCTCCCGACCCACCTCCACCGGCCGGGCCACCGCGAGGTAGCTGCCGGTGGCCCGGACCGAGGTGACCGCGAACGCCGCCCCCAGCCCACCGAGGGCGATCAGGAGTACGGCGAGACCCAGCAGCCCTGGGCGGACGCGGCGCTGCCGGACCACCTTGGGCGGGCTGACCGGCGCGTCCACCGGCCCGGTCGCGTTACGCGTAGCCACACTCACCGTTCGATCTCCATTCCCGACTGTGGGGCTCGCAGAACCGGCTCACTCACCTGGTCACCACCTGGAGTTCCTTGATCTGGACCGGCACGGTGCCGCTGGTCCGGGTCTGCGGGATCGGGTCACCCTCGTCGCCGTCGTCGGTCCACCAGCGCACCGTCCAGTACGTGGTGGCGCCCACCCGGTAGGTGCCGGCCTTCGGGTAGCCGCGGTCGTAGCCGCAGTCCGGGGAGGTGCGGCCGGCGCGCTTGCCCTTCGGGTCGTACGGGGTGCCGGCCTTGGTGCAGGTGACCGTGTCGCCGTTGCCCATGTTCCAGACGATCCGGTCGACCTTCGCCTCGATCGAGACGGTCAGCCCACGGTCGGACGCGGAGGCGCGCAGCGGCCCGAAGTAGCTGGCGCTCGGGGTGGCCCACATCCACACGGGCAGGCCGACCAGGCCCGGGCCGATGTCCTTGCGGGGCGCCACCTTGAGCCGCGCCGGCAGCAGCTTGATCGACGCCAGGGCCCGGCGGGCCAGCTCCTCCGGGTCCGGCGGAGCGCCGAAGCCGGGCGGCGGCCCGTCCCGCAGCACCGTGTCCTGTGCGCCGAGATCGCCCCCGTTGCAGGTCTGCACGTACCACTGCTGACCCTCGGGTGCCGGCTTCTGCGGCGAGGCGAGCTTGTAGTAGCAGCCGTCGCCGTTGTTGAACCAGCCCAGCAGGTCGTCGTAGCAGGGGATCGTCCGCCCGCCCCACTGACAGACACCGCCGCCCCCGCCGCCGCCGGAGTCGCCGCCGCCGTTGTCGCCCCCGCCGCCGGGGCCGCCCGGCGTACCGGGCTCGTCGTCCCAGACGTTGCAGTCCGGTTGGCCGGGCGGACATCCGGCCCCCGGGTCGGCGCGTCGGGCGGCGGCGGCCGGCAGGGTCGCGCCGACCACCAGTAGCAACGCCAGACCGGCCCCCGCGAGCATCCGCCGGGCCGCGCCGGTGCGGGCTCTCCGCCCCCGGGTCAGCACGGCTGGTCCGGGTGCGCCGAGCCGGAGCTGATCAGCCAGCGACCGTCGGGATAGCGGGTGGCGGTGGCGGTGGCCAGATGTTTGCCGCCACCGCTGCCCGGGACCACGCGCTGGTCCTTGGTGTAGACCAGCCGGTAGCCGCTCGCGTCCAGGCAGTCCTGGATCTCCACGGTGGCCGGGTCAGAGTCCAGGCTGACGGCGGTCACGCTGGGATCGGACGCCAGCGTCCCGGTACGCATCGCGCCGTGCTCCTTTGCGTCGCGAATGGACAATTGCACCCGGGTCAGCAGCGGATCAGCGAGAAACCGGGACAGTTCCGGCGCGTGTGGATCATTGCGCCGACTCGCCGTCCGCGATGCTGCGAGATAACCGGAGTACGCCGCGAGCGCCGCCTTTTCGGCAGCTTCCCGTTCCGCGCCCGAATCGGCCCGCGCTCCGTCGCCCCGCGCCGTCGCCGGCCGATCGACCGCCTCCTGCCCGCTGCCGCAGGCGGTGACCGGCACCGCCGCCACGACCGCCAGCAGGCAGATTGCCGCTCGCCTGAGCTGCCGTCCGCGCACCGCTGAGCCCTCCTCGTGGTCGCCCGACGTGGCCATGAAGCACCGCCGCCGGGCATGCGGAAGCGCGCCCGGATCAGTGCCTTCCGGAGCTTTTACTGCGCTTCTGCATTCACCGTTACGGATCTTCTACAAATGCAAGGTCCCGTGTCGTCCGGTCGTAGAGGTGAGGCTTGCGTCACACCCAAGGGGCGAGCATAGGCTGACGCTCGCCGATGCAACAGAGGCAATTCAAGTGAACACTCTGCGTGATGATGGGTGGTGGTGGCGGGTGTTCGTGCTGCACTCCGGACGATGGCCGGTCGAGGGGTCGCCGACCGTCCGGCCTCGCCGGCCGGGGCCGATCCGCCGCAACCCCTGCGTCGGTCCCGAGAGTGGGACATCGCGCCGCCATCCCGGCATCCGGACTGCGTCCCGGGGCGACGGACCGGCCACCCCGTCTGCGGTGCCGACCGGCCCGCCCTCGGACGGGGAGATCATCGTGCCGCCGGTGGCGGACGTCGGTTTCCGCGCCATCCGCTACACCCGAGCGAACGTTCAGTCACGATCCGTGTTCACCTTTGCGGGGGGCGGCCGGCGTCCGGCGTGGTCCACGTGGCGCTGACCGGCCCTCCTGCGGCGGCACCCGGTCGGCGAAACCCGACCGATCGGGCGGCGGCGGGGCCTGCCCCTGGCCGTTTTCGGCCCGCGACCGGGCTGGCGATCCTGACGGTCAGTCCGCTGCTGCGGTTGGCAGTCGTGCGCTACGCCGTACCCACGGGAGCCCCCAGCCGGACCGGCTGCGACGCCTGCGGCGCGGCGGTCGGCCTGACCCGGCCCTGGCCGGCGCTCGGCCCGGCCGGCCAGTGCGGCCGGTGCCGGGCCCGGGTCGGGCCGCCGCCCGGCACGGTCGAGGTGGCCGCGCTCGCCGCCGTGGCGCTGCTGGCGCTGGTCGGCCCGTCGGGCGGGGCGATGCCGGCGCTGGCGTGGTGGCTCGCCTGGACCGTGCCGGCGGTCCTCGTCGACCTGGCCGTGCACCGACTGCCCGACCGGCTCACCCTGCCCGCGGCGGCCGGGACCTGGCTGCTGCTCGGCGCGGCCGCGCTCGCCGACGCCGACGCGGGCCCCTGGCTGCGGGCGGTCGCCGCGGGCGCGGGGCTGGCGCTGTTCTTCGCCACCAGCACGCTGCTGCTCGGCCGCCGCGGCTTCGGGTTGGGCGACGCGAAGCTGGCGCTCAGCGTGGGGGCACTGCTCGGCTGGTACGGCCTGCCCGTCCTGCTCCTCGGGCTGCTGCTCGCGTTCGGGCTGTCCGCGCTGGTGAGTCTGGGACTGCTGGTCGCCCGACGGGCCCGGTGGAGCACGCACCTGCCGTTCGGCCCGTTCCTGCTGCTCGGCACGGTGGGTGCCCTCCTCCTGACCTCCTGACCGCCCACCCCGCCGGCCGTCGGGCGGCGGGGTCAGGGGCGGGGTCGGCTGGCCAGGTCGGGTACCGGGCGGCGGGCATCGGCGCGGCGGCGCAGCGCCTCGGCGGTCAGGCGGGCCAGAAGCGGGGTCGCCACCATGGCGACCAGGGCGCCGAGCAGCAGGCCGGCGGCCACGTCGTGCGGGTAGTGCACGCCCACGAAGACCCGGGAGAACGCGGCCAGCACGGCCAGCGGCAGCGCGACCAGTCCGAGCCGTCGGGAGAGCAGCAGTGTGGTGATCGCCAGCGCGCCGGCCAGGGTGGCGTGGTTGCTGGGGAACGACCAGTCACCCGGTGGTGGGCAGGTGCCGGCGACGATCGCCCGGCCCACCGTCCGGCACGGTCGGTCCTCGTCCACCACGGTCTTGAGCCATTCGCTGCTCGCGTACGCGAGGAGGGTCGGCAGCGGCGCGACCAGGGCGAGTGCCCGGTCGTGCGGGCCGCCGACCAGGCGGCGCAGCGCGGCCGCCACCAGCAGCGCGCCGAGCAGCAGGATCACCCCCTCGGTGGCGTGCCCGACGAACCACTGCACCGGGTGCGGGGTGCCGGCGGCCGCGTCGACGATGTCGCGGTACCACTCGGCGCTGATCTCTGGAACGTCCGTGCTGCCGTTGTCGGCCATGAATCACCTCACCAGACGTTCATACCTCGTTCACCTGGAAGACACCCTGGGAACGCGGCAGGGGGCAGCGCAGGAGTCGAAGGTCGAGCCGGCCGCACGGAGGCCCGCCGGCAGGCGCTCAGGTCGGCGCGGGCCCGCCGGCCATGCGCTCGCGGACGGCCTCCAGCGCCTCGAAGGCGTACGCCCAGTTGTGGCACTTGAAGCTGCGCAGGCCGTCGATGGCGGTGTGGCAGTCGGCGCAGCGCACCCCGGAGATGGCCTCCGGCACCTCGGTGTTGACGTACCTGTGTTCGCCGAGGATGACCGTGGCGATCATGTTCTTGTCGTGCAGGCCGGTGAGTGCCGACGAGACGATGTCGTACCAGGTGATCCGCCGGCCGCACTTCGGGCAGTCCGGTTCGTCGCCGCTGACCCACAGCGGGGCGCCGATGCTGCGTGCCGGCATTCCCAGCAGCTTCTCCAGACGGCGGACGTCCGACTCCGGTGTGGTCCACCGGTGCCGGCCGGGCAGCGACGCGGGCGAGTCGTACACGGCGCGGAACAGGTCGTGGTCGACCCGGACGGTTTCCCGCTGACCGGTCATCGCGTCCCCCTCGGTGATTCGGTGCCCCCACCGTGGTCGGCGTTGACCAGGGGCGCAGCCGGATCAACGACACGAGGGGTCAGCGGGTCGTCGCCCCGGCTGCTAGACATCGAGATCTGACCGCGCGGCGAAGGGACCCCTCGTGACCGACCAGCCGACACCCGACACGACCGACGTCACCGCCCGACCCAACGTCGCCCGGATGTACGACTACTTCCTGGGTGGCAGCAACAACTTCGCCGCCGACCGCGCCGCCGCCGAGCGGGTGTTGGAGATCTTCCCGGGCACCGGGCTCGCGGCCCAGACCAACCGGCACTTCCTGCGCCGAGCCGTCCGGTACGCCGTCGGGCAGGGCGTCCACCAGTTCCTGGACATCGGGGCGGGGTTGCCCGCCCAGGGGGCCGTGCACGAGGTGGTACGGGCCGTGGCGCCGGACGCCCGGGTGGTCTACGTCGACTACGACGAGGTGGCCGTCGCGTACGCCCGACGGTTGTTGACGGACGTGCCCGGCGCGGCCGTCGTGCAGGGCGACCTGCGGCGGCCGGACGACCTGCTGGCCCACCCGGAGGTGCGGGCCACGCTCGACCTGGACCGCCCGGTGGCCGTGCTGCTGCTCGCGGTGCTGCACTTCGTGCCGGACGACGACGACCCGTGGGCTGCCGTCGCCCGGCTGCGCGACGCCACCGTGCCCGGCAGCCACCTGGTCCTGTCGCACCTGACGCTGGACGGCGTCCCGCCGGAGGTGGCCGAGCGCGGGCAGGCCGTGTACCGCACCAGCAGCGCCCCGCTGGTGCCCCGCACCCACGCCGAGACGCTGCGCTTCTTCGACGGGTACGAGCTGGTGGAGCCCGGCCTGGTCGAGACCACCCGGTGGCGGCCGGACGGCGAGCCAGCGGTCGGGGACTCACACGGCTACGCCGGGGTCGGCGTCCGCCGCTGACGCGCTTTCGCCTCCGGTGGCGGGCCTCGGGTGGTACGACGGAAACAGCGCCTGCCACCGGGAGGAGCGCCGATGGCGAGCAGGCCCGAGCGGCTGTTGCGGACAAGCGACGCGCCGCTGAGCGCCTCGTTCCTGGAGCTCTTCTTCGACCTGGCGTTCGTGCTCGCCCTCAGCCAGTCGGCCGCGCACCTGCTGCACGACCTCACGCTGGCCGGCGCGCTGCACACCGCTCTGCTGCTGGCCGGCGTCTGGTGGATCTGGGTGACCACCACCTGGAGCGCCGACTGGTACGACCCGGAGACCCCGGCCATCCGCGTGGTGCTGGTCGTCGCCACGCTGGGCAGCCTGCTGGCCGGGGTGGCGATCCCGCAGGCGCTCGAGGAGCGGGGGGTGCTCTTCGCCGGCGCGTACGTCGCGGTCCATCTCGTCCGGGGCGTGGTCACCGCCTCGATGCTGCGCGGTCATCCACGGCAGCGCCGGGCGCTGCGGATCCTCTGCTGGTACACGGTCACCGCCGTGCCGTGGCTGGCGGGCGCGTTCCTGCCGCAATGGCGGGTGCCGCTCTGGGTGCTCGCCCTCGCGATCGACGTGACCGGCCCACGGCTCGGCTGGCCCACGCCGAGGCTGGGTCGTGCCCGTCAGCAGGAGTTGCGCCTCGCTGGCGCGCACTTCGCCGAGCGCTACCAGCAGATCATGATCATCGCGCTCGGCGAACTCGTCCTGGCCGCCGGGCTCTCGTACGCCGGCACCCGCCTCGACCTCGCCGAGACCGCCGCCTTCCTGCTGGTCTTCGCCACGGCCGTGCTGATCGGTCTGCTCTATGTGACCCCCGCCGGCCGGCAGCTGGGCTCGGCCATCGAGCGCGCCGACCCGTCCCGGCTCGGTGTCGTCACCGGATACCTGCACCTCGTGATGATCGCCGGCATAGTGGTCACGGCCGTCGGGGCCGAGCTGAGCATCGCTCATCCCTCCGAAGTCGGCGACATGAGGGCTGTCGCGGTCATCCTGGGCGGACCCACCCTGTTCCTCGTCGGCCGGATCCTGTTCTCGCTGGCCATCCACCGGCGGTTGTCCTGGCCTCGGGTTGGCGCGCTGCTCGTGCTGGCCGGCGCGGCGGCCGCCCTGCGGCTGCCGCTGCTGGCGATCAGCGCGGTCGCCACCGGCGTGGTGCTCGTGGTGGCGGTCCTGGACCACGCCGCCCCCTTCACCTATCGCCGGCGCAGATCTGCTGACTAAAGTCAGGCAGATGGACTCCGCGCTCATCGCCGCAGTGCGGCGGTTCAACCGGACGGTCACCCAGCGGGTGGGTGCGCTCGACGACGAGTACATGGCGCAGGGCCGACCCCTCGGGCAGGCCCGCCTGCTCTGGGAGATCGGCCCCGCCGGCGCCGAGGTCGCGGCGTTACGCGCACGGCTCGGCCTGGACTCCGGATACCTCAGCCGACTCCTGCGCACCCTGGAGAACGACGGGCTGGTCACCGTGGGCCCGGCCGGCCAGGCCGGCGGCGACGGCCGGGTACGCGTCGCCCAGCTCACCGACGCCGGCCGTACGGAATGGGCCGAACTCGACGAGCGGTCCGACGAACTCGCCGCCTCGATCCTCCAACCGCTCACCGAGCGACGCCGCGAACGACTCGTCGCCGCCATGGCCGAGGTCGAACGCCTGCTCATCGGGTCGATGGTGGTCATCGCACCGTGCCCGCCGAGCGACAGGCGAGCCCGAGCGTGCCTGCGGGCCTACGCCCGGGACATCGGGCGGCGGTTCGACGACGGGTTCGACCCGGCACTGAGCAAGCCGATCCACGACGAGGAGATCGCCCCGCCCGCCGGCGTGCTCCTGCTCGCCACCCTCAACACCGAGCCCGTCGGCTGCGGCGCCGTCAAACTCCACCGCGACGCACCCGCCGAGATCAAGCGTGTCTGGGTGGCGGACAGCGTCCGCGGGCTGGGCATCGGGCGACGGCTGCTGAGCGAGCTGGAACGGTACGCCGCCGACCGAGGCGTGAGCACGGTCCGGCTGGACACCAACCGCAACCTCACCGAGGCGATCGCCATGTACCACGCGGCCGGTTACCGGGAGATCGAGCCGTACAACACCGAGCGCTACGCCCACCACTGGTTCGAGAAGCAGCTCGGGCAGTAAGTAGTGGCTACAGCCGTTCGAAGCTCTCCATCCCGGCGAGCTCCAGCACCTCGGTCCGGATCGCCGGGCATTCCTGACGGGTCTGGTCGTCGATCTGACGGCCGTTCGGCACGGGGCCCTGTTTCTCGTACCAGGAATAGAGGTTCACGGTCAGGTTGGCCATCGCGCCCGTCTCGGACCCGATCCCCTTCAGCGTCGGCAACTGGCCGTCCAGGTAGGCACACACCTCCTTCGCCGACACCGGATTCGAGCCGCGGGCCGGAGCGGATCCGGCCGCGCTGGGCGCGGCATCGGGTGCTGCCGGGGTGCCCGGCGCTGCGGGCGTGGAGGGCTCGGGCGCGTCGGCGTCGGTGCATGCCGTCAGGGCGAACACAAGACAGAGGGCTGGCGCGATCAAGCGATTGCTTCTCATCATCAATTCTCGTCCTGACCTGGTTGTTGGTGGTCAGCCCCGGTGGTCGCGGTGACGAGCCAGAGGCCGGTGGGCAGTCGATAGCCGACGCCGGGCTCGCGAAACCGGCCGAGCAGCCGGGCAGCTCCTGCTCGGGCCGGAGCCTGCCCAGCCAGCGGGGCAGCCCGGTACGCGGCACCGGCGGGGCCGACCTCGATGAGCCATTCGGCAACCGCGTCGGCGTCGTCCGGGGCGTCCAGTTCGACGTCGTACGGCGTGATCGTGACGGCGGTCCAGCCGGCCCTGGTGAGGACTCGGACGAGCCTCGCCGGGTCGGCGAAGGAGAACGGACCGGGCTCGTCACCTACCGGTAGCGGTGGTAGCGGCCCGAGGTGCGGTGCTGCGCCGAGCATCGCGGCGGACAGCCACGGGTTGACGCCGCCGTCGCGGAAGACGGTCGCGGCGAGGCGTCCGCCCGGGCGCAGGGATCGTCGGATCGTGGCGCAGCCGGCGACCGGATCCGCCAGCAACATCAGGGTCATGCGCGAGAACGCCGCGTCGAACGGCGCCCCCGGAACGACATCGAGAGTCTCGATGTCGGCCACGTGGAACCGAATGTCCGGGAACCGCTGGCGGGCTGCGGTCACCATCGCCTCGGCGATGTCGACGCCGACCGCCGCGCCGGTCTCGCCGACCGCCCTGGCGAGCTCGGCCGTGGTGCCGCCGCAGCCGCAGCCCACGTCAAGAATCCGTTCGGCGGGCCGTGCGGCCAGTCGATCCATTGCCGCCGCGCCCAGCGGTCGGCCGGTCTCGTCCTGCCGCTCGGCGTGGCGGATCCAGCCGGCCGCCGCTCCCGCCCAAAAGGCGGCATTGCGGGAGCGTAGGGCGGCGGTGTCGGCCATCAGAACGGCATCTCGGCGCCGTCGACGCTCACCGACCGGAAGTTGGCTGCCTTCGTCGGGTCGAAGCCGTCCTCCTGCGCCGCCAAGCCCGCGGCGCGGACCAGTCGCTCCGACTGGAACTGGCGGAACGCCGCTTCGTCCTGCCAGATGTTGATGATCCGCCAGCCGTCCTCGGTCGGTCCGGAGACATGGGCGAGGAGCCCTGGCGGCCGGTCCGGCCCGAGGTGCCGCTCCACCTGCCGGTATTCCGCCTCACTGACGCCGGGCATCTCCTGCAACACACCGAACGGCATCGGCCGCCGCCTCTCGATAGAGTGAGTCTCTATCCAATAGAGCACTACACTCGACCGGTGGTTGTCAAGCGAATCTACGACTCTTCCCGCCGACAGGAGCAGGCCCGACAGACCCGGCGAGCAATCCTCGAAGCGGCCGGCCGCCTGTTCGTCGACCCCGGGTATGCGGCCACCCCGCTGACCGCGGTCGCCGCGGAAGCCGGCGTCGCGGTCCAGACCCTGTACGCGGTGTTCGGCAGCAAGCGGCACCTGCTCTCCCAGTTGGTCGACGTCACCCTGGCCGGCGACGACGAACCGGTGGCCCTGCCGGACCGGCCCTTCGTGGCCGAGATCCGCGCGCTCGCCGACCCTCGCGCCAAACTCGTCCGCTATGCCCGCCATCTGGCCGAGGTCAACGCCCGACAGGTCCAGGTGATGCTCGCGCTGGCCGGAGCAGCCACGGCCGATCCGGACGCCGCCGAGATCTGGCGCAAGAACATCGACGAGCGCCGCCGGGGCATGGCCATGTTCGCCGCCGAACTCGTCGGCACGGGGGGCCTCCGCCCCGACCTGGACGTCGATCAGGTGGCCGACATCCTCTGGCTGGCTCAGGACGTCCGTAACTTCGACTGGCTCGTCCGGCAACGCGGATGGTCGCTGGAGCGGTACCAGAGGTGGTACGTGGACACCGTCAGTGGCGCCACCATCGCCGGCGCCGAATAGCGGTCACATCCGTTCCGGCGTCCGGATTCTGCGCGACAGCGTGGTGCTACCGACCGCGGCGAACATGGCCGACCAGGCGCTGGCAGTCACCCCTCGCCTGGTCGGCAACGGTGGGTTCTATGTCCTGAACAGCGAACCCGCTCTCCAGACCCCACCCGGCCAGCTGGGCGGTACGGGCACCGTGGACTTCCTGCTCGCCTACACCTGATGCACGTCCGCGCTTGCGCTCGCGACTCGACGTACCCGGTCAGCCCTTGACCGCGCCGGCGGTGAGCCCTTCGGTGAGGAAGCGCTGCCCGAGGGCGTACATGACCACCACGGGGATGCTGACGAGCAGCGACGCCGCGGCGAGTTGTCCCTGCGGTACGATGTCTCCGGCGATCATCGACTGCATCCCCACCGGCAGCGTCTTGTACTCGTCCTTCGTGATGAACACGAAGGCGAAGAGGAACTCGTTCCAGGCGTTGGTCAGGGTGAAGAGCGCGACCGCCAGCAGCCCCGGCTTGGCCAGGGGCAGCACCACCCGGCCGAACGCCTGGACGCGGCTGCAACCGTCGACCAGCGCGGCCTCCTCCAGCTCGACGGGGATCGACGAGAAGTAGCCCACCAGCAGCCAGGTGGCGAACGGCAGCGTGAAGGTCGGGTACGTCACCACCAGCGACCACAACGAGTCGGTGAGCCGCGCGCCGATGAGCATCTGGTACAGCGGGATGAACAGCAGCGCGCCCGGCATCACGTAGGTGAGCAGGACCGTGACGGTGAAGCCCTGCGCGCCGCGGAACCGCAGCCGGGCCAGCGCGTAGCCCGCCAGGGCGGCGCAGACCAGCGCCACCGCCGTGGACGCCGCGGACACCAGCAGGGTGTTGAGGTACCAGCGACCGAAGGGCTGGTTGGCGAAGAGTCCGCTGAACTGCTCCGTGGTCCACGGCGTCGGCCACAGGTCGTCGGTCCGCATCACGACCTGGCCCTCGGACTTGAAGGCCGTGACGGCGATCCAGTACAGCGGGCCCAGCACAAAGAAGAGCAGCCCGGCCAGCGCGACACCGGATCCCAGGCCCGACACCACAGACGACGCCCGGCGACCGCCGCGCGACTGGAGGGTCGAAACCACCCGGCCGACCCCTGCGGCGATCAGCAGGATCACCCCGAGGACCACCGCCGCCTTCCAGAAGATCTGTGGCGACGCCCAGGCCAGCAGGCCGGTGACCACCGCCGCGACGACCCACGGCAGGGCCCTGCGCGCCGTCGGGGTCCACCGCGTACCGACCCATCGCGCTGCGCGGCGTGGCCGGGGCAGCTTCGCCCCCGAGTCCTGGCGCAACAGCCGGACCAGGACGAACACCAGCCCGCCGATGACCGGCAGCATGACGAGCGTGACCGCCGCGCCCGCGCCGTACTGCAACTGCAAGATCGCCTTCGAGTACGCGACGAGCACGTACGGCGCGGTCACGTCACCCGGGCCGCCCTGGGTCAGCAACCAGACCAGGTCGAAGTTGTTGAACGTCCAGATCGACGACAGGGTCACCGTCACGGTGATCACGTGACGGAGTCCGGGCAGCGTCACGTTGACGAACCGCTGCAGCGACGAGGCCCCGTCGATGGTCGCCGCCTCGTAGAGGTCCGCCGGGATGGCCTTCAACCCGGCCAGGAAACACACGGTGAAGAACGGCACCCCCTTCCAGACGTTGACGAGGATCACCGACGGCATGGCCAGCGACGGGTCGGACAGCCAGCCCGCCGGCCAGCTGTCCACCAGGTGCGCGCTGGCCAGCAGCGGCCCGATCCCGGTGGCGGTGAGCAGCGTGTTGACGCTGCCGAAGATGGGGTCGAGCAGCGCGCGCCAACTGAACGCCGTCACCACCGTCGGCACCACCCACGGCACCAGCAGCAACCCCGCCAGCACCGCTCGCCCGCGGCGCCGGTGGTGCAGCAGCAGGGCCGCGGCCAGCCCGAGCACCACCTTGAAGATCTCGGCGTACGCGGTGAAGACGAACGAGTTCACCACGCCCGTGTGGAACTGGTCGTCGCCGACGAGGTGGAGGTAGTTGTCCAGGCCGACGAACACGGTGTCCTGCCCGTGCCGTTCCGTGGTGCTGGTGACGATCGACCTGGCGATCGGCACGAGGACGAGCCCGCCGACCAGTACGGCCATGGGCACGAGGAACAGTGCGGCCAGTCGCCAGTCACGACCCAGCCGCCGCTGGACCGCCGTGAGGGAGCCGGGTCCCGGCGGCGGGGACTTCCTCGCCGCCGGGACCCGCGCAGGACGGACCGACCTCACTGCGGCAGCCCCTGCTGGTTGAAGATCTGCACCATCTTCGCGTGGGCGGCCGTCACGGCCTGCGCCGGCGCCGTGCCCTGCACGACCTGCTGCATCATGTCGGTGAGGACGTAGGCCGCGCCGACGGCCTGCTGACCCGCGCTGGCCTTCTGCGGGAAGGCCAGGCCGTTCTTCGTGTTCAGCGGCAGCTTCAGTTCGGTGATCTTGCGCAGCATGGGGAACGCCGGGTCGCCGCTGGTGAAGAACGGGTCGGCGTCCCAGACCTTCTTCCAGGCGGGCATCACCAGGCCGGGCGCTTCCTTCGCCACCCCGAGCAGCGCGGGCGCGCTGACCAGGTACTGCGCCAGGAGCTTGGCGAGCCCGGGGTTCTTGGCGCCCTTGAAGACGACGAAGCCCTGCGACTGGCCGAGCAGCAGGGGATTGTTGGTCGCCGGCCCGATGCAGTCGGAGAACACGTGGGTGTTCGCGTACACCGGGTTCTTCTTGGTCCGGGAGTCCGCGTAGACGCTGAACTGGTTGCGGGTGTAGCCGAGGATCCCCGCGAGCCAGTTCTCGTTGTTGCTGGTGTCGGTCCAGCTTGCGATCCCCGGCGGCAGCATCGGCTTGTACTTGGGATTGGTGTAGATGTCGCCCAGGAAGGTCACCGCCTGCACCGTCTCGGGGGAGTCGAACGTGACCTTCCGGCCGTCGTTGGAGGCGATCGACCCGCCGTACGCGTTGATCAGCGCCTCGATCATGCCGTTGCCGTCACCGGACCGGTTCACCGTCATGCCCCAGCCGAACCGGCGCTTGCCCGGATCGGAGATCTCCAGGCAGAGGTCCCGCAGCTCCTCCCAGCTGTAGATGTCCTTGGGCGTGATGCCCTTGTCCTGCATCCAGTCCTTGCGCAGGAATGACCCGATCCCGATGAAGTGGTACGGGATCGCGAACCACCTCCCGTCGAAGACGCAGAAGTTCGTGGCCTCGGCGGAGGGTTGGCCGTACGTGGCGGTCAGCGCTGTGACGACGTCCGTCACGTCCTCCAGGTCGCCCAGCGCTTGGAACTGCGCGACGAAGCGTGAGTCGGTCATGAACGCCAGGTCGCGCGCCACCCCGCCTTTGACCTCGGCGTCGATCTTGGCCACCACGTCACCGGCGTCGGCCTGGACCAGACTGTTCTCGATCTTCGTTCCGGTGGTGTCGGCGAACTTCTTGACCGAGCTGTCGAGTGCCTCGTTCGCCGCCGTCGAGTACAGCTTCTGCGACAGCATCCCCATCGAGGAGCCCTTCATCGACGACGCGGCGTCGATCAGCTCCTGTGGAACCTCCGGCTGCACCTTGCTGGGCGATTCGGAGCTGCCCCCGCACGCGGCCAGGCCGGTCGCGCCGAGCACACTCACCCCCACCCCCAGAAAGCCGCGCCGAGACCACGCCGGCTTTTCTTCCATGGACATTCGCCTCCTTCATTTCCCCGCGTACGGCTGCACGCCGAAGGCTCACCTGGCGGACACCGCGATGGTTGGGTTCCACGCTTCGCCCGGGCCACTCGCGACATTTCGGGTGCCGCACGTCGGGCAGCGCGACGAGGTTGAGGCGATCGGCGACCGGGCCGAGATGGTGGCGCTGACGTTCCAGTTCGGTCGGGTCACGGGACCACCGCCGTTCGAGATTTCGAACTAGGTTCGATATACCGGATCGAGTGGTCGCGACGCTAGAGCAGCGCACTGAGTAATGTCAATGTTTCGATGCTGTTTCGACCCGAAAGCGGGAGGTCGGCTATCGAGACTGGGCCCGGTAGCCCATCCGAGCCGACAGCGCGGCCGCGCCCTCCCGAACCAGCCCGGTCCACTCCACCTGCACCTCAGGCGTCCAGCGGATGATCGGCGCGGACAGGCTCATCGCGGCGATGACGGCACCGGAATGGTCCCGGATCGCCGCCGCGACGCAGCGCATCGCGCTGTCCGACTCGCCGACGTCGACCGCGACACCCTCCGCCCGGACACCTTCGAGATGCTCACGGAGAAGGTCCGGGTCGGTGATGCTGTCCGGCGTCATCCCCGGCAGCGGATCCTTCGACAGGACGGCGTCCAGGTCCGCCTGATTGAGGGCCGACAGCAGTACCTTGCCGACCGCCGTGCAGTGGGCCGGCAGCCGCAGCCCCACACCGGAAACCATCCGCACGGGGTGCGTGCTGTCGAACTTGACGAGGTAGATGACATCGGCGCCGTCGAGCACCGCCACATGAACCGCCTCGTCACACCTGGCGGCCACGTCCCGCGCGACGCCCTGCGCCTCGCGTACCAGATCAAGCCGGCCCGCGAACGCCGCGCCCAGCTGGAACAGCGGCATGCCGAGCCGGTACTGCACCGGCTGGCCCGGTACGGAGATCAGGTACGAGCGAGCCTCAAGCGTCACGAGCAGCTCGTGGACTGTGGTGCGGGGCAGGTCGAGCCGCTCCATCACCTGGCGGGCCGACAGTTGGGGGCAATCCAGGAACAGTTCGAGGACGTCAAGCGCGCGGATGACTGCCGGTACCACACGGGGCATGTCGAAGGTCCCTTCGCAGTGCCGGACTCGTGCCAACGATCTCCACACGGACCAGCACCTGAAGAGGATAGCCACGTCAGCCCCGAGCGCCATGGCCATGGCGGAGCAGTAAGGGGGCGTTCACATGCGTTCGGGGGTCCGGATGCCGAGCAGGTGCAGGCCCTGCCGAAGCACCCGGGCGGTCAGGTCGCAGAGCACCAGCCGGCTGTCCCGGACTGGCCCCTCGGCCCGCAGCACCGGACACCGTTCGTAGAACGCGCTGAACGCCGCGGCCAGCCGGTACAGGTAGCCGGCGAGGTGATGGAACTCCAGGTCCTCCGCCACCTCGCCGACCACCCGGCCGAAGCCGACCAGCTCGAAGGCCAGCGCCCGCTCCGCCGGTTCGGCCAGCGAGACGGCCGCTTCCGGCCGGGCCGCCACCCCGGCCCGCCGAAAGATCGACCGGATCCGGGAGTACGCGTACTGGAGGTAGGGCGCGGTGTTGCCGTCCAGGGACAGCATCCGCTCCCAGTCGAGCACGTAATCCCGGTGCCGGTCGTTGGACAGGTCGGCGTACTTGATCGCGCCGATGCCGACCGCCCGGCCCACCTCGGCCGCCTCAGCCTCGCCCAGTTCCGGGTTCCGGTCCCGGGCCAGCGCGGTGGCCCTCGCGATCGCCTCCCCCAGCAGCCCGACCAGCTTCACCGACCCGCCGGCCCGGCTGCGCAGCATCCGCCCGTCCGACCCGAGGATCGAGCCGAACCCGACATGCTCGGCCCGGGCCGGCGGGGACAGCCAACCGGCCTGTGCGGCGACGGCGTACACCATCTCGAAGTGCCGCCGTTGCGGCAGCCCGACCACGTAGAGCAGTCGGGTCGCGCCCAGCGCGTCGGTCCGCTGCCGGATCGCCGCGAGGTCGGTCGCCGCGTACCCGTACCCGCCGTCGGACTTGCGGACGATCAGCGGTAGCGGCTCGCCGCCCCGGCCCACCGAGCCGGGCGGGAACACGCAGGCCGCCCCGTCGCTCTCGCGCAGCAGGCCGAGCCGACCCAGGTCCTCGACCACCGGGGCGAGCAGGTCGTTGTAGCTGCTCTCGCCGTGGAAGTCCCGCTCGGTGAGGGTCACGTCGAGCCTGTCGTACACGGTCAGGAAGTACCGCTCGGACTGCTCCACCAGCAGCCGCCACAGCCGCAGCGTCACCGGATCGCCGCCCTGCAGGGCCACCACCCGCAGCCGGGACCGCTCGGCGAACGCCTCGTCGGCGTCGAACTTCGCCCGAGCCGCCTTGTAGAACGAGTCCAGGTCCCCCATGGACAGCTCGTGTGCGGCCTCGGCCTCGCCCAGATCGGCCAGATGCTCGATCAGCATGCCGAAGGGCGTGCCCCAGTCGCCCAGGTGATTGGCCCGCAGCACCCGGTGCCCCAGCCACTCCAGCAGCCGGGCCGCCGCGTCGCCGATCACCGTCGAGCGCAGGTGCCCGACGTGCATTTCCTTCGCCACGTTCGGCGCCGAGTAGTCGATGACCACGGTCTCCGGCTCGGCGGCCACCGGCACACCCAGCCGCGGGTCGGTGGCGAGCGCGGACACCAGCCCGGCCAGGACCGCGTCGGCGACGGTCAGGTTGAGAAAGCCCGGCCCGGACACCTCGGCGACACTGCACACGTCGGCCAGGTCGGCGTACTCCAGCACCTCGGCGGCGACGTCGCGCGGCGGCCGGCCGAGCCGCCGGGCCAACGCCAGCGCCGCGTCGGACTGGAAGTCCGCGCGCGGAGACCGCCGCACGACCGGGTCGACAGGTACGCCGGCCACCGTCGCGAACGCCGGCGCCAGCCGGTCGGTCAGCAGCTTTTCCAGATCCATGGGTACGCCGATCTCGCTCGGATCCGCCGCTCGCGGATCACCGGAAGGGGATGCGGGCGGACCGAGGACGATCGGTGACGACCGGCGGCTCGATCCGCCGGTCGCAGGTGAGGGATGCTCAGCGCGGGCGGTCGCAGGACCGCCGGCGTCGCAGCGCGCCGAACAGGACGTCGGGGGACGCCGTCGGGGACGCGTACGAGCTGGACATGGCGTCAACCTAACCAGCGGACCCGTGGCCGTGCAACGCCATTGACGTCGACCGGGCCGACGTCGGTGACGGCGGTCACACCGATGCGGGACCCGATCACGAGGGGGTCGTCGTCTTACCTGATGTGAGACGAAGTCTGGACGCGGCCGACGAGCAGGAACTCGTACGCCGCGTGGCCCACGGTGACCGGCGGGCCTTCGACGAGCTCTACCGGCGCACCGCACCCTGGCTGGAGGTGCGGCTGCGGCGTCGGTGCGCCGACCCCGATGTGGTCGCCGACGTCCTCCAGGAGACCTACCTGACCCTCTGGCGGGCGGCCGGCAGCTTCGCCGGCGACCAGGTCAGCGGCAGCGCCGTCGGCTGGTTGTGGACCATCGCCGCGCACCGCCTGGTCGACGCGTTCCGGCGTCGCTCCCGGCAGGCGCGGATGCCGCAGGTGCACCCGGTCGAGACGGTCGTGCCCGCCGCCGAGGACGAGGTGCTGGCCGGCCGGGTCGGGCAGGAACTCGAACAGGCCCTCGCGGTGCTGGCGCCCGAGGTCCGCGCGGTGCTGCGCGCCACCGTCCTCGACGGCTTCACCGTCCGCGAGACGTCCGTGCTGCTGGGCGTACCCGAGAACACCGTCAAGTCCCGGATCCGCCGCGCCCGGATCGTCCTGCGGGAGGCCCTGTCATGACCACGCATCCCACCCTGAATGACATCGACCGCTACGCCGACTTCGATCCCGGCCTCGACGAGGCGACCGTCTGGTCGATCGAGGTGCACCTGGAGGACTGCGCCGACTGCCGCGCCCGCCTGGCCGGCAGCACCACCGCCAAGTCGCGCGCCCTGGTCGCCGAGGTCGCGGCAGCCGTCGACCGTGGGATCGCCGCCGGCCCCGCCCCACGGTCCAGGGCCTTCTTCCGTACGCCGGTACGGCAGCGCTGGTTTGTGGCGGCGCTGCTGCCGTGGGTCGCCATGACCGCCGGCGTGCTCGGCACCGCGGCCCTGCTCACGTACTTCCTGTCCGAGTTGCCGTCGATCGTGTTGCTGCTCGCGCCCCTGGCACCGCTGCCCGGGGTCGCGGCTGCCTGGAGCAGACGCGCCGACCCGGCCTGGGAGCTGATCGTCGGCACCCCCTCCGCCGGTCTGACGATGCTGTTACGCCGTACCGCAGTGGTGCTCGTCCTCGTCATCCCGGTGCTCGCCGCGTTCGCCGCCCTCGGCGCCAGCCGGGCGAACCCCGCGCTGATGCTGCTGCCGTGCCTGGCCTTCACCGCCGCCACGCTGCTGCTCGGCTCCCTCGTCGGCGTTCACCGCGCCGCGATCGGCCTGATGGTGGCCTGGGCCGCCGCCGTGGTCGCGCCCAGCCTCGCCACCGCCGAACTGCCGGTGCTCCTGGAACCGGCGGCCACCGGCGGGTGGGCCGTCGTCACGGTCGTGCTGGCCGCCCTGACCCTCCTGCGCGCCAACAGCTTCCGGCGCCTCACCTCGTTCTGAAGGGAACCACCATGCGAGCGGTGAGTACGGCCGAAACGGCCACCACCATCCACCCCTGGGCCATTCACGCCGAGGCGCTGAAGGTGCGGGCCGGCCGCCACCTGGCCGTCGACGGGCTCGACCTGAGCCTGGGCACCGGCGTGCACGGCCTGCTGGGGCGCAACGGCGCGGGCAAGACGACGTTGATGCGTGCCCTCGCCACCGTGCTCAAGCCGGCCGGAGGTCGGCTCACCCTGCTCGGCAGTTCGGTCGACGGCCGCGCCGACCTGCGCCAGGCCCGGCGCGCGCTGGGCTACCTGCCGCAGCACTTCGGCTACTACCCGCGGTTCACGGTGCGCGAGTTCGTGTCGTACCTGGCCTGGTTGAAGGAGATGCCGAAGCCCGACATCCCGGCGGCCACGCAGCGCGCGATCGACCGCGTGGGACTCAGCGCCAAGGCCGACGCCCGCCTCCGGACACTCTCCGGCGGGATGCTGCGCCGGGCCGGCGTCGCCCAGGCCATCGTCAACGACCCGCAGGTGCTGCTGCTGGACGAGCCGACCGTCGGCCTCGACCCCGAACAGCGCCTCGACCTGCGTGAGCTGCTGCGCGACCTGGGCACGGACGCCTGCGTACTGGTCTCCACCCACCTCGTCGAGGACGTGGTCGCCGCCTGCACCGAGGTCGTGCTGATCAACGAGGGTCGGCTGGTCTGGCAGGGCACGCCCGCCGCCCTGGCCACCCAGGGCGACGAACACCACCCGGGCGACAGCCCCGCCGAACGCGGCTACTCGGCCCTGCTCCGCCGCCACCACGCGGAGGCCGCCCGATGAGTGTCCTGAGGATCGAACTGCGGCGCTCCGCCGCGGCCGGCGCTGCCCTGCTCGCGTTGGCGGTCGGCGTCGCCGCCCTCTACATCGCCCCGGGGCGCTGGTCGGAGGGCTGGATGTCCCTCACGCTGACCGTGAAGGAGTACATGATCCTGCTGTGGCCGATCGCCCTGGCCGCCGGAGCGTGGCAGGGCCGCCGCGAGCACCGGGCCAAGGTCGGCGAACTGTTCGCCACCACACCCCGGTCCCGCATCCGCCGGATGCTGCCGGTCCTCGTCGCGATGGGATCCTCGGTCGGGCTCGCCTTCCTGCTCGTGGTCGCCGCGGGCGGCATGCGGATCGCGTCGACCGCCGCCTACTTCCCGCCGGACGTCGTCGCCATCACG
Source organism: Micromonospora sp. NPDC005194 (assembly GCF_040608335.1). Lineage (NCBI taxonomy): Bacteria > Bacillati > Actinomycetota > Actinomycetes > Micromonosporales > Micromonosporaceae > Micromonospora > Micromonospora sp. NPDC005194. The sequence continues at coordinate 139,905 of NZ_JBEXIA010000007.1, forward strand.
CTGGTCGGCGCGCTCTGCCTCGTCGCGGCGGCCTGGCTCGGCCTGGGCATCGGGCGGCTGCTGCCCACTCTGGTGACCGCACCCGTGCTCGCCGTGGCAGGTGTGCTGCTGGTCTTCTTCACCGTGATCATGCGGCCCGACTGGATGGGCGCGATCCTGTCGCCCGCCTACGGCAGCACCCCGTTCTACCCGTTCCAGACCATCGACCCGCGGGTCACCGCCGTGCTCGCCCTCTTCATGGGCGGGCTCGCGCTGACCGGCGTACTCCTGCTGGTCGCCGGGGGCCGACGGGCCTCGGTGGCCGCCGTGCTGCCGGTGCTGCTCGGCTTCGGCGCCGCGGCGGCGATCGTCCCCCGCGACGACGCAGCCCTCGTCGCACCTGTCGACCCCGTCGCCCGCGAACTCGTCTGCACCGACGACGCGCCGAAGGTCTGCGTCACCCGCGTCCACGCGAACGTGCTGGATGCGCTGACCCCCCTCGCCCGCCAGGGCCTGTCCGTCCTCGCGAAAATGCCGAACGCCCCCACGCAGGCGCACGAGGACAGGCGGGCCCTATTCCTCGAGGACGCGCCCGCCCGCGACGCCGACATCGTCACGATCGACGTCCGGATCGACGACCACGGCGGCCTGGCCCACCCCGACGCCGTGGTCCCCGAGATGGTCTTCGGCCTGGGCACCGGGTACGGCAACGGGGAATGCGAGCGCAACGGCGCGGTCGAACGAGCAGCCGCCTACCACCTGCTCGGCCGCGAGCCGGTCTCCGACGTCGGCGTGATCCCCGAGATGATCGAGGAGGATCCGCAGCTCAACGCCGAGGCGGCCACCCTGTGGCAGGGCCTGCAGAAGCTACCGGCACCGGAGGCGATCTCCCGCGTGACGGCGGTACGCGACGCGATCCTGGCCTGCCGGGACACCACCGGACTGCTGTCCCGATGACCCTCCACCTGCGCGCACGACGCGTACCCCTGGCACTGGCCGCGTCCGTCGGCGCCGCAGCGCTGATCTGGGCGCTGTGGCTGACCCTCTCGAAGGAGCGCGACGCCATCCTCCTGCTCGTCGTGCTGACGGTCATGCTGATGGTGGCGGTCCTGTCGACCACGCTGGCAGCACCGGACGAAGACCTGGAACGCACTGCCGCACTGCACTGGCCGTGGCGCCGAGCCGTGCACCTGCTGGCCGCTCTGGCGCTCGTACTCGTCGTGCTGCTCGCCACTCAGCTCACCGGTGCCCGTTTCGGCCCCGCCGCGCTGGTGGTCCGCGACTCCGCCGGCCTGCTCGGCCTGACCGCCCTCTGCGCGGCGGTCGTGGGCGCGGCCCGCGCCTGGTTCCTCCCCATGGGCTGGGCTGTCGTCGCCGCGATGTTCCCTCAGCCGAGCACGTGGGGCGCGTTCGCCACCTGGCAGGGACAACCCCACACCAGCCGACCGGCGGCGGCGGTCGCAACCGTCCTGGCGGTCACCGGCCTGGTGACGTACGCGATGCGCGGAGCCGCCCGACGCGAGTGACTGGCCGTCCGCTACCGGTCGACGTAGTGGTACCGGCAGGCGATGATCTCGACGTCGTCCTTGGTGACCCGATACACCAGCCGGTGTTCGCGATCGATCCGGCGGGACCAGAAGCCGGACAGCTCTCCTCGAAGGGGTTCCGGCTTGCCGATGCCCTCGTATCCGTTGCGCATCACGTCCGCGATGAGATCGTTGATGCGTTTGACCAACTTGCGGTCGGTGTGGCTGAGGTACTGGTTCCAGGCCGTCGCGGTGAAGACCAGCCTCACGCGATGTCCCGGACGGTGGCCGGGTCGATCAGGTCCCGCTCGACCGCGTCGCCCTTCTCAAGCTCTGCCATCGAGCGGCGCAGGGCTGCGGCGTTGGCCGGGTTGCGAAGGAGGTACTCGGTTTCCTTCATCGCCTCGTACTCGGCGAGCGGCACGATGACCACCGGCTCGTGACCCGACCGGGTCACCACCACCTCCTCCGCGTCGTTGATGACGCTGTCGAGTTCGGCGGCCAGGTTCTGTCGAAGCTGGGTGAAGTTCACGGTCCGCATGACCACCTCCAGGGCAAGTACAGAAAACTGTACCTCGGGTGGAATGGTCGCGCCATGCACGTGCGTGGCCGGCTGCTGGTGTACTTAGCTGCTACAGGCCACGCGCACCAAGACGAGAGACCTGTCAAGGGCTGGCTGAGCTGCGGAAGAGTGGGCCGCCAGGGACTCGAACCCTGAACCTATGGATTAAAAGTCCACAGCTCTGCCATTGAGCTAGCGGCCCGCGCGCTCAGGTTACCTGACAGTCAGCGTCGTTGACTCTCGGCTTCCAGCCGGCCGTCGATGCCTGGCGAGCTCAGGTGATCAACACCAGGTCGGCGAGGTGGCGGTGTCCGGGGCGGTGGATACCGCCACGTCGGGGAGGTGGAGTGGATCAAGCCGACCTCTCGCCACCGTGTGTGGCGGGGGACGGCTGGGGAATGGGGACGGGCATGAGCGCGAGCGGCAGCCCGGCGGTGGCGGCTTCCGGGGAGGAGATCGGGTCGGACGGCGTACGTCAGCCGGGCGGGGAGGTGCACGCGTGGCTGCCCGGCCAGAACCAGACCGTCTGCGGTCTGGCGCTCAGCCGCACTCGGCTGCGCCGCTTTCCGCACGTGCGCTTCGACTACCTGGGTACCGACGTGCTCACCGAGGCGGACGCGGTGGGCTGGATCTGCCCGCGTTGCCTGGCGGCCACCCTCGGTCGCCGGGGCAAGGAGAAGCACGGCTGGGTCCGCGACTCGCCGCGCCCTTGATCGACTCGGATTCAGGGAAGTCGGGCTGTCCCGCCCCCGCCGTTACCCCGAGATGCAGGAAGCCGAGTCCACGGGCGCGGCGCGCGGCGGCGGTTGACCGGCTGCTGGACGGGTACGGGGTCGGGCATGCGGATCGTGGTGGTGGGGGCGAGTGGCAACGTCGGTACGGCGGTGCTGCGGCGGCTGCGCCGGGAGCGCGGCGTGGAGCTGGCCGGGGTGGTCCGGCGGTTGCCCGGCCCGGATGCCGGTACGCCGTACGAGCAGGTGGAGTGGCACTCCTGCGACATCGGTGCGCCGGGCGCGGTGGGCCAGCTCGCCGAGGTGTTCGCGGGAGCGGACGCGGTGGTGCACCTGGCCTGGCAGATCCAACCCAGTCACGACCGGCGGGTGCTGCGCCGGACGAACGTCGACGGCAGTCGGGCGGTGTTCGAGGCGGTGGCGCGGGCCGGGGTGCCCGCTCTGGTGTACGCCTCGTCGGTCGGCACGTACGCGCCCGGCCCGAAGGACCACCCGATCAGCGAGCGGTGGCCGGCCACCGGAGTGTCCGGCTCGTCGTACAGCGAGCACAAGGCCGAGGTCGAGGCGCTGCTGGACGGACTGGAGCGGGAGCACCCGACGCTGCGGGTGGTTCGCCTGCGGCCCGGTCTGATCTTCCAGCGGGACGCCGGTACGGAGATCACCCGCTATTTTCTCGGCCCGTTGGCGCCGGTACGACTGCTGCGCTTCGGCCGGATACCGCTGGTGCCGACCAACCGGCGGCTGCGGATGCAGGCGGTCCACGCCGACGATGTGGCTGACGCGTACGCCAGGGCGGTTCTGGGTGATGCGCGCGGCGCGTTCAACGTCGCCGCGGACCCGGTGCTGACCCCGGAGCTGGTGGCTCGGCACTTCCACGGCTGGACGGTGCCGGTCGCCGCTCCGGTGCTGCGGGTGGCGGCGGCGCTGACCTGGCGGGCGCGGTTGCAGCCGGTCGACGCGGGCTGGGTCGAGTTGGGCCTGAACGCGCCACTGATGTCCAGCGAGCGGGCCGAGACCGAGCTGGGTTGGGTACCCAAGATCGACGCTTTGACCGCGCTCAAGGAGCTGTTCGTCGGCATGGCCGGCGGCGACCACACGGCCAGCCCGCCGCTCTCCGCGGCGCGCACCCTGCCCGGCCGCCCCGCCGGCCTCCTGCACGCCCACCCGCCAGGCGAGAAGAACCCCTACTGACGCGGTGATCAAGAGCTTTGCGTCAGAAAACCCGGCCTCGGTGACCCGAACCTCTTGATCACCTGCGGCAGGCCGCCAGGCGGCCAGGGGCGGGCGGTCAGAGGGCGGGCGGTCAGGCGGGCTTGGGGCCGATGACCTCGGGGTTGCGGGCGCCCAGGAAGAAGATGCCGCGGTAGCCGGGGGTCTCGAACTTGCCGCTCGGGTTGCGGCGCAGCGGGGAGTTTTCGATCTTCATCGTGCCGGTGCGGTTGTTGCTGACGAAGAAGATCGCGCCGCCGCCCTCGTTGGCCTTGTTGTTCTCGATGACGGTGCCGGCGATCCGTACGGTGAACTCGTTGCCGTCGCAGTAGATCGCGCCGCCGCTGCCGCCGCCGGGCGTGCCGGACTTGGCCGGGTTGGCGCCGCTGCCGATCGCCTCGTTGTTCCTGAGCAGGCTGTTGAGCACCACCCACGACACGCCGATGCTGCTCAGCGCCCCTCCGTTGGAGCAGGAGCCGCCGTCGAAGGTGCTGCTCACGACGTACACCGGCTTGTTCTCGTACTGGCTCAGCACCCGGACGGCCGCACCCCCCAGGTCCGGGCCGGTACGGTCGCAGCGGTTGTGGACGAAGCGCGAGTTGACCACCTTGAGCCGCCCGCCGCGGACGAAGATCGCGCCCCCGCCGCCGCCCTCCGTCTTGTCGCCGGTGGAGTTGCCGTCGGCGAAGGTCAGGTTCTGCACGGTGAGCTGCGGGTGGTCCTGGTTCTGGCAGTGCGAGGTGGTGAAGCCCTGGGCCTCGTCGCAGGTGTTCATGTAGAGGATGCGGCGCTGCCCCTGGCCGCTCAGCGTCACCCTGCCGCCACCGTCGAGCACGATCTTCGGCCCGTTGGCGTTGCGGATCTTCGCGGTGGCGGCCATCTTGATCGTCACCGGGGCCGGTCCACAGTTGAACGTGATGACGCCGCCGGCCGCCACGGCCTTCACCACCGCCGCCGAGGTGCAGCTCGCCGGGGTGCCGGTGCCGATGGTGCGGGTCGGCTTCGACGTGTCCACCGCGCGCGCCTCGGTCGGCACTGTGGCGTGGCCGTTCGGGTTGCCGGCGGCGAGCGCCTTGGCGGCCGGGGTGGTCGGCTTCGGGCTCGCGCTGGCCCCGGGGCCACCGAGACCGTCCCGGCCCACCGGTGCGACACCCTGGTCGCCCGTCGAGAGGGCGTCCGGCGTGGCCTGCGGGGTGGCCGACGCGCCGGCCGGAGCCGGATCGGTGGACCCGCAGGCGGGCAGGGTCGCGGTGGCGACACCGAGGACGAGCAGAGCGGCAAGCGACGTCATGCGCACCCCGCTGATGCTAGGAGCCCTGACGGCGTCACGACGAATCCGCCGTGCCGGTTTAATGCGCCGCTAAGCAACGCCGCTCGACGGGACCGCCGGCAGCCGACTCACGCGGCCCTTCACGCTCACGCGTGGGAGAGCGCGAAGGCCGTCAGGAAGCCGGCGACCGTGATGAGGCCGACCAGCAGGTGGGCGTTCTCGAACGCCTCCGGGACCATTGTGTCGGTGATCATGGCGAGGATCGCCCCGCCGGCCAGCGCGGTGATGGCGGCCAGCACCTCCGGCGGTGCGCCGCCCAGCAGGGTGTTGCCGAGCAGCGCCGCCACACCGCTGATCAGCGCGATCCCGGTCCACAGCAGGAAGACGTACCGCCGGGTGCGGCCCGCCTGGCGCATGCCGGCCGCGCTGGACAGCCCCTCCGGGACGTTGCTGAGGAACACCGCCGCCACGGTGACCAGGCTGACCGCGCCGCCGGCGAGCAGGCTGGCGCCGATCACGACCGATTCCGGTACGCCGTCCAGCAGCGCCCCGACCGCGATCGCCGACCCCGAACCGGGCTGCTCACCCTCGGAGGGCTGCTGGTCGCCCGAGCGCTTCCGGTTCCGCGCGCCGTGTCGGGCGAGGCCCACATTCGCCAGGGTGTAGACGATCGCGCCACCGGCCGCGCCGAGCACGGTGGGCAGCATCCCGCCCTGCTCGTGGGCCACCTGGATCAGCTCGTACGAGACGGCGGAGAGCAGCACCCCCGCGCCGAACGCCATGATCGACGCGGTGATCCGCTGCGGCACCCGGACGAAGAAGCCGACCGCCGCCCCGATCAGCAGGGCCGACCCGGCCAGCAATCCCCATCCACCCGCCTGCAACCACTCCGGCATTCCGGGGACCGTACCCGCTGGACCGAGGTCGGCAAACCGCGCTCAGAAGTCGGCGAAGAGGTACGGCACCCGGCGCCCGAAGATGTCGCGCAGCTCGGTGGCGGCGTCTGCCGGCACGTCGCCCAGCCCTCGCAACGGCAGCTCGGCCGGGTCCAGCACCCCGTACGCCAGGGCGGACAGCCCGGCCGCGTTCAGCGTGGCCGTCGGCGTGCGGCCGCTGTCGTCGGAGACCAGTTCCAGCGCGCCGGTCGTACCGTCGAGCAGATGGGTGCCGGCCAGCCACCGGTCCCCGGTCAGTTCGATCCGGACCCGGCCCGGGCCGGAGGGCAGCCCGTGCAGCGCGTCCAGCGACAGCAGCCGGGCCATCGGGGCGGACGAGCCCGGCCGGCCCACCCGCGCCTCGACGTGCACGTCCAGGTCGGTCAGCCACAGCTCCGGCAACTCGTCGGGCGGGACCTGGACGGTGACGCGCTCGACCTGGTCGACGTGCCGGGCGAAGAACTGCAGCAGCAGCGTACGGGCGAGGGGGTCGGCGACCAGCAGCTCGTTGCCGATCAGCGTGCCGCCGTGGTCGTCGATCCGGTACGTGACAGCGCCGGTGACCTCACCGGCCACCCGGGCGGTGACCAGCCAGTACTCGTCCCGGTCACGCAGGCCGGCCGCCCGGTGGTCCGGGAACACCGAGAACCCGTGCCGGGTCTGCAGGCAGCGCTCGGTGAACGCCCGCCAGGCGGGATAACCGGCGGCGATCCGCTCCCAGCCCACCTCGCCGGGCAGCTCGGCGCGGACGAGTGGGCCCAGGTCGGCCGGGGAGAAGGCGACCGTACGCGGCTTGGGCAGCCCGACGTAGCCGAACCGGGCGTAGAAGCTGGGCCGGAACGGGTAGAGCGCGCTGAGCACGTGCCCCTCGTCGCGCATCTCGTCGAGGAGCTGGTGCAGCAGCCTGCGGACGTGCCCCTGCCGGCGGGCCAGCGGATGGGTGGCCACCCCGGCGACACCGGCCATCGGCAGTACCACGCCGCGCAGGTTCTGCCGCATGCCGATGGCCGAGACGGCGGCCAGGGTGGCGCCGTCCTCCTCGACGATCAGCGTCCGGTTGCCCTGGTTGTAGGGCAGGTAGTCGCGGAACTCCTCCACCCGGGCGGCACTGAGCGGCGATGCCTCGAAGGCGTACGCGGCCAGCGGGAAACTCGTCGTGAGACGTTCGTCGGCGGTCACCCGTCGGATGGTCATCCGCCCATCTCAACCCGCCGCGCAGGTCGCAGCAACCGGATTGGCCCGATCCGCGCGGGCCACCGGCAGGCCACGCGCGGGTCAGCGGGTCGTGACGTCGGAGACGACGACTGTGACGTTGTCCGGGGCGCCGGCGTGGTGGGCGAGCTTCACCAACTGCTCACCGCACTGCTGGCGGTCGGCGTACATGCCCAGCGTCGTCGCGATGGCCTCGTCCTCGACGTAGTCGGAGAGCCCGTCGCTGCACAGCAGCAACCGGTCGCCGGGGACCACAGTGAGCACGCCGACGGCCGGCGGGGTGTCGGCGCCCTGCACGGCCCGGGTCACCAGGGACCGCTGCGGGTGGTGCCGGGCCTGCTCGGGGGAGAGCGTGCCCTGGTCGACAAGCGCCTGCACGAACGTGTCGTCCCGGGTGAGCTGGGTCAGCTCCCCGTCGCGCAGCAGATAGCAGCGGGAGTCCCCGACCTGGGCCAGCACCAGCGTCTCCCCGGCCAGCAGCGCGGCGGTGAGCGTGGTGCCCATCCCCTCGCGGGCCGGGTCGACGGTGATCGCGGCGTGGATGCGCTGGTTGGCGGTGCTGACCACGGCACGGAGGGCGTCGGCGGCCCCGTCCGGGTCGGTGGGCGGGGCCAGCTCGTCCAGGATCCGGATCACGATCTCGCTCGCCACCTCGCCCGCGGGCAGCCCGCCCATGCCGTCGGCGACGGCGATCAGGCGGTCACCGGCGAGGGCGGAGTCCTCGTTGTTGGTGCGGACCAGGCCGATGTCGTTGAGGATGACCGAGCGGAGGATCAGCGTCATGGTGTCAGCTTGCCAAGAACACCCTGCCTTCGTCTCTACGCACTACTGCGTAGGGTTGAGAAATGATGCCGGTGTCCATGGTCGGACGCGCCGGCGAGCTCGCCGAGCTCGACCGGGCATGGTCCGCCGTGGCGGCCGTACGCCGCTCGGCGCCTGCCGTCGCGGTGCTCACCGGAGCGGCGGGGGTGGGCAAGAGTCTGCTGGTCGCGGCCGCTGTGGACGCCTTCGCGCCGCGTCCCGCGCTGGTTCTCTCCGGTGCCGCCCGGGTGCACGGCCCGGCCCCGTACGACTGGCTGGCGGCGGTGCTCACCGGTCGGGACACCAGCCGGCTCGGCCTGCCGTCGGACGCGCTGGCCTGGCTGGCCCAGCAGCCCACCGCACCCCGCGAGCGGTACGCGCCGGGCACTCTGCTCCGCCTCGCCGTGCGGACCGTCCAGCTGCTGGTCGGCGCCGGCCCGGCCGTGCTGGTCGTGGACGACCTGCACGCGCTCGACCCGGCCAGCGTCAACCTGGTCGGGGAGTTGGCCACCGTCGCCGACCTGCCCGCCCTGCTCGTGGTGGCCAGCCGACCGCCGGCCGACGCGGTGGCGCCGGACCTCACCCGCCGCGCGCTGGCCCGGCTCAGCGGCGTGCGCGGCGCCGTCCGCCAACATCTTGGCCCGCTGCGCCCGGCCGAGGTCGCCGAGGTGCTGACCCAGGTGTACGCGGGCAGCACCCCGTCCGGCCGGCTGGTCACCTCCCTCTGGCGCTGCACCGGCGGCAACCCGTACGCGCTTACCGAACTGCTGGCCGCACACGCGTCGGAGGGACCGGAGGCGTTGCTGCGGCGGCTGCCCGGCCCGCGTCCGCCACGTCAGCCGACCGCGCCGCGCGCTCCGGCGTCGGCGGCCGATGCGGTCGTCGACGTGCCGCTCGACCCGGAGTTGACCGCCCGCGAGGTCGAGGTGCTGGGCTGCCTGGTCGCCGGGATGTCCAACAAGCAGGTGGCGAAGGCGCTCGGCATCTCGGTGCGGACGGTCACCGTGCACGTGTCGAACCTGCTGCGCAAGACCGGCTCGGTGTCGCGTACCGAGGTGGCGCTCTGGGCGGTCCGGCACCGGCTGCCGGTGCCCGCCCCGGTGGACTGAGTCGGGTTCAGCGGCGCGGGTAGCGCAACAGCAGGCTCGCGGCGACCTCGTCGTCGCCCACCGCCGCGTAGCTGTGCGGCACGTCGGAGACCCAGCGCAGGTGCCCGCCGGCCGGGGCGGTCAGCGGCGCGTCGGCCGGGCCGGCCCGCAGTACGCCGGCGAAGACGGTGACGTGTTCGGTGACGCCCGGTTGATGGGCGGGGGAGATCTGCACGACGCCGGGTGCGACGCGCATCCGGTACAGCTCGTAGGTCGCGTCGGTGTCGTCGAACACCTCCAGCAGGGTGGCGGTGACCGCGGCGCCGTGCACGGTGGGCTCGGCGGCCGGCTCGGCAAGCAGCGCGGTGAGCGGCACGCCGAGCTGTGCGGTGACCCCCCAGAGCGTCTCCAGTGTCGGGTTGCGGGTGCCGTTCTCCAGGCCGGAGAGGGTGGCCTTTCCGACACCGGCGAGCCGCGCCAGTGTGGACAGCGAGATCCCCCGCTCCTCCCGCAGGGCACGGACCCGTCGGCCGACGACGGCGGGATCCACGTCGAGGCCCGGACGGCGGGCTGGTGGTGGGTGCGGCACCCGGCTATCGTGCTACACGCTGTCGTTCCGTAAACGGAACGCTTGGGGAGGTCGGGATGGCGGGACGGGCGCAACCGGTGCTGGCCGGCGTCGTGACCGCGCTGGTGGGCTTCGCCAGCTCGTTCACCGTCGTGCTGGCCGGGCTCCGCGCGGCGGGCGCGTCGGACGCGCAGGCGGCCTCCGGCCTGCTGGCTCTCTGCGTGGCGTGCGGGCTCGCCGCCGCCTGGCTGGGCTGGCGGCACCGGATCCCGATGAGCGTGGCCTGGTCGACGCCGGGCGCGGCGCTGCTGGTGGCGACCGGGCCGCCGACCGGCGGTTGGCCGGTGGCGGTGGGCGCCTTCCTCGTCTCCGGGGCGCTGATCGTCGCGGCCGGGCTCTTCCCGCCGCTGGGCCGGGCGGTCGCCGCGATCCCCAAGCCGGTGGCCGGCGCGATGCTCGCCGGTGTGCTGCTGCCCCTGTGCACCGCCCCGGTCCGCGCGCTCGTCGAGCTGCCCCGGGTGGCCGGCCCGGTGGTGCTCGGCTGGCTGCTGCTGCACCGGTTCGCCCGCCGCTGGGCCGTGCCCGGCGCGCTGCTGGTGGCGGTGGTGGCGATCGCGCTGACCGCGCCGCCGGCCGGCCTGAGCGGTGCCACGCTGACCCCGTCGCTCGCCCTGACCGTGCCCGCCTGGAACGCGTCCGCGCTGGTCGGGCTCGCCCTCCCGCTGTTTCTGGTCACGATGGCGGCGCAGAACGTGCCAGGCATGGCGGTGCTGGTCGGCTACGGCTACCGGCCGCCGTTCGGGGCGGCGCTGCGGGCCACGGGTCTGGCCAGCCTGCTGGCCGCCCCGGCCGGCGGGCACGCGGTGAACCTCGCGGCGATCACCGCCGCGCTGGCCGCCGGCCCCGACGCCCACCCGGACCCGGAGCGCCGGTGGGTCGCCTCGGTCACCGCCGGGCTCGGGCTGGCCCTGCTCGGGCTGGGCGCCGGCGTGGCCACGGCCCTGGTCGCGGTCGCGCCGCCGATCCTCATCGAGGCGGTCGCCGGTCTGGCCCTGCTGGGTGCGCTCGCCACCGCGCTCGCCGCGGCGGTGACCGACCCGGCGACCAGGGAGGCCGCCGTGGTCACCTTCGTGGTGACCGCCTCCGGTGTGACGCTGATCGGCGTGGGCGGCGCGTTCTGGGGGCTGGTCGCCGGCTGCCTGATGCTGCTGCTCTTCCACCGCCGCCAACCCGCGCCCGTCTCGCCCTCTCCGAAGATGTCAACACCGGACCAGCGAAGTGACGCCATACCCGCCGACCGGACACCGCAACATCACTGATCCCGCACAGAACTCCGCTGCTCGCTCTCCGCGACCCGGGCCAGTACCACGGCGTCCGCGCGTCGCCGCGGGAAGGCGAGAAAGCTCCGCAGGACGCCCTCCTCGACGAAGCCGGCGGCGGCGAGCACCCGTCGGGACGCCAGGTTGTCAGGCTCGACCCACGCCTCCACCCGGGCGAGGCCGGCGGTCCCCAGCGCCCACTCCGTGAGCAGTCGCGCCGCCCGGCTGGCCATTCCGCGACCGCGCGCGGCGGGTGTCACCCAGTAGCCGAGACCGGCCACACCCCGCTGGGGTCGGAACAGCAGCGTGACTGAACCGACCGCGACGTCCGTGTCCGCTTCGGTGACCACCAGCGAGACGCCAGCCCTGTCGGTGGCCCGACTCCACTGCCGCCGTACGAACGCGTGGCCGGCCTCCTCGGTGAACCGGACCGGCACGGTCGTGGCCTCGGTGATCCGCCGATCCGCCGCTGCCTGCCGGACGCAGTTGAGGTCTTCCAGCGCCCACGACCGAAGCCGGACGACGCCGTCGGTCAGATCCGGCTGCCGTGACACCAGTGACATCCCGCGACGGTACGCGTCTCTCGTCTGACCACGTCCACCCGCCTTGATCCACTCGGGTTCGTGGAAGGCGGGGTGTCCGGGCTGCGGTGATGCCGCGGTTTGCTTGAACCCGAGTCGATCAGGGCGACGGGTTCACTCCTCGGGCGGCAGGTCGGCCACGCCGACAGTGAGGCGTACCCGGCCCTGCGCGACGGCGGCGATCCGGTCGGCCGGCACGTAGACGGCACCGACGGCCGAGTCGGTGGACACCTTCAGGTAGCCGGTGTGCAGCAGCCGCGCCGCCAGGTCGGCCGGAACGTCCGGCTCGTCGACAGCCGTCGCCTCGATCAGCTCGTCCAGGCTGCTGCCCGGGTCGGCGGTCGGTGTCTGCACGGTCACCGCGTTGGGGTCGCCCCGCTGGACGAGGTCCACGGTCCCGACCTCGGTGCCGGCGGAGTCGATCACCGACATCCCGGTGGTGATCCGCGAGATGGTCGCCTGCTGCTCGTCCTGCTGGTCCATCCCTCAGCGGTTCCCGGGGTCGTGCGCGGCTAAACGCCGTCGGCCTGCTGGTGGCCGGCGCGGAGGCGAGAGGTCCGGAGAGCGGTATACCTCAGAGGAATATTCATACCTCAGAGTCATAACCGTCGAAGGCAATACCGCCTCCAAGGCTCTGCGACGATGGCGGGCGACAGACCGGGATACGAGCGCTCCACCGCGCACCTGCGCCACCCGCGCACCGCGCACAGCCCGCCCATTCAGCTGTTCGGGAGCGTCCAGCTGCCCGGTGGGCGCGGGGACAGTTCCCGCCAGGTGTCCGGGCCGTCGAGCAGCGCCCGGACGGTCTCCTCGGCCTCGTCCGCGCTGCCGTACTCGTAGAAACGGGAGATGCCCTCAGCGCCGCCGGCCCGCTGCTCGACGTGCCACCGGTCGGCGTCCACCCGCAGGAAGACGTCCCGCCGGGCCAGTCGCCCCCACTTCCCGTTCCACCAGTGCTTTCGCTGCTCCATGGCGGGACTCTATCGAACACACGTACGAGAAGGTGCGGCCCCTGCGGGAATCCCACAGGGGCCGATGTGCATCCGCTCGGATCAGCGCTGCGCCGGCGGCTCGGTGCGGCGGCCCAGCACGTCGTCCAGCGCCCCGCGCTGCTGGCCGGGGGTCGTGTGGCCGGCGGAGACCAGCGCGTCCCGGATCTCGGTGAGCAGCTTGACCTCCTCGCTGGGCGCGGAGGGCGGCGGCTCCTCGCCCCGCTTGCGCCGCTCGGCCAGCCGGTTCATCGGGTAGACGACCAGGAAGTAGAGCGCCAGCGCGGTCAGCAGGAAGGTGATCACCGCGTTGACGAACGCCACCCAGTCGAACGGGATCTCCCGGAACGTGGGGACCGAGCCGGTGAGGCCGTTCTTGTTCCCGGTGATCAGCACGATGATCACCCGGACCAGCGGTTCGAGGAACGACTTGGTGAGCTGGGTGACCACGCCCGTGAACGCGGCGCCGATGACGACACCGACCGCCAGGTCGACGACGTTGCCGCGCATGATGAAATCTTTGAAGCCCTTGAGCATCCGTACTCCCGAGGTGTCCGGTTTTCCGTCCGGCACAACCTATGCCCCGGGGGCGGGCTCCAGAAAAGCGCCGGCTTCGATCGCCGCCCGGCCCGCGTCGCCGGCCCGGATCGCCTCGACCAGCCGGGTGTGGTCGACGTAGCGCTCGGGCGTGAGCGCGCCTCCCATCGCCTGGGCGACGGTGCTGCGCAGGGCCGCGCCGACCGAGGCGTACAGCTCGGCGAGCATGGTGTTGTGCGCGGCGGCGACCACCGCGACGTGCAGGGCCGCGTCGGCCTCGACGAACGCGTCGACCCGGCCGCCGCGCCAGGCCGCCTCGCGCTCGGCGAGCGCGCCGTCGAGGGCCGCCAGGTCCTCCGGTGTACGCCGCAGCGCGGCGAGCCGGGCGGCCTCCACCTCGAACGCGCGCCGGACCTCGATGACCTCGGTCATCCGGTCGTCGCCCAGTCGGCGGGCCACCACCGGCGCCAGCTCGTCGGTGGACACCACGTACGTGCCGGAGCCCTGCCGGCACTCCAGCACCCCGGCGTGCACGAGGGCGCGGACGGCCTCGCGGACCGTGTTGCGCCCGACACCCAGCGCGGCGACCAGCTGTGGCTCGGTGGGGATGCGCCCGCCGATCGGCCACTCGCCGCCCAGGATCCGGGCCCGGAGCTGCTCGATGGTCTGCCGGACGCGGTGCCCGCGCGGCGGCACGGCGGCCTGGTCGCGGGGCGGCGCCGACGGCGCGGAGGGGGAATCGACCGACGGTGGCACTGGTTACATCACCGGCCCTAAATTCATCCCATGATTGTAGGTTAGAGGTCATGACCCCGCCACCCACCGCCGCTCCGGCCCCGCCCGCTCCCGCCGCCGTCGACATCCGCCCGACGCGCGACCCCGGGGGCCGGCGGACGCACCCGGCGACCGGTGGCGCGCTCGTGCTGGTCGGGATGCTGCTGGTCGCGCTGAACCTGCGTGCCGTGGTCACCAGCCTCGGCGCCCTGCTCGACGAGGTCCGCGACGGGCTGGGTCTCTCCGGCACCATGGCCGGTCTGGTCACCACCCTGCCGACCATCGCGTTCGCCGGCCTGGGCGCGCTCACCCCGTGGCTGGTCCGCCGGGTGGCACCGGCCCGGGTGCTGGTGGTCGCCATGCTCGCCCTCGCCGTTGGCCAGGTGCTGCGGGTCGCCACCGACTCGGCCTTGATCTTCGTGCTCACCAGCGCGCTGGCGCTGTCCGGCATCGCGGTCGCCAACATCCTGCTGCCGATGCTGGTCAAGCAGCACTTCCCGCACCGCACCGGCCTGGTCACCGGGGCGTACACCATGACGTTGACGGTGGGCACCACGGTGGCCGCCGCCTCCGCGGTGCCGATCGCGCACGCCTTCGGGTCCTGGCGGGCCGGGCTCGGCGTCTGGGCCGCGATGGCCGCGGTGGCCGTACTCCCGTGGGTGCCGCTGGCGCTGCGGACCCGGGCGGGCGCGCGGCGGGCGACCCTGACGGCGGCCGTCGCCACGCCGGCGCGGGTCCGGCCGGCGCGGACCCGGCTCGGTTGGGCGATGGCCGTCTACTTCGGGGCGCAGTCGCTCAGCGGGTACGCGATCATGGGCTGGCTGGCCCAACTCTTCCGCGACGCCGGTTACCATCCGGAGTCGGCCGGGCTGCTGCTCGCCGGGGTGACCGCGCTCGGCGTGCCGATCGCGTTGCTGATGCCCACCCTGGCCGGTCGGCTGGGCAGCCTGCGTCCGCTGGTGCTCGGGTTGACCACCGCTTCCGCGCTGGCCTACCTGGGGTTGGCGCTCGCACCGCACGGCGCCGCGCTGCTCTGGGTCGCCCTCCTGGCGATCGGCCAGGGCGCGTTCCCGATGATCCTGACCGCCATCGGTCTACGCGCCCGCACCGCCGAGGGGACCGTCGCGCTCTCCGGGTTCGCGCAGAGCACCGGGTACGTGATCGCCGCCCTCGGCCCGCTGCTGGTCGGCATCCTCTACGAGGCCACCGGCGGCTGGACCGCGCCGATCGGGTTCCTGCTGGTCGCACTCGCCGTGCAGACGACTGCGGGCATGGCGATCGCTCGTCCCCGGTACGTCGAGGACGAGTAGGTCGCGACAGCGATCAGGAGGACGCCGGGGTGGGTTCGCCGGCGACGGCCTCATCCACCGTCGGGTAGGTGTGCAGCACCTCGACGAGCCCGCTCACCTCGAGGATGCGCAGCACCCCGCGCTGCGGAGCGGCCAACCGCACCACACCGCCGGCCTCGTCACAGCTGTTCTTGGCGCGAACGAACACCGACAGACCGGTCGAGTCGCAGAACGAGACGTCCGCCAGGTCGAACACCAGCCGGTTACGGCCCTTGTCGAGCAGGTCGGTGATCTGATCCTGCAACTGCGGTGCGGTTGCCATGTCCAGCTCGCCCGCGACTGACACGACGACCACGTCGCCGCGTTGTTCCGTGTGCACCGTCAGGGACATTCGCCAGACCTCCTGTTATCGGGGGAACGGTATCCCACGACCGTGATCCGACGCAGGACGGGAGCCGGCATCCGGTGGCCATCATCATTCCATTGCTACGGAGCAAGTAGTTGCGCGGACCCCGGTGATAGAGTCCGGCCGGTCCAGGTCGAGGGGGGTTTTCACGATGGCGTTGAACGCCGAGGAAAGTGGTCGGCTCGCCGCGCTGCTGGGCGGGCATGCCGAGCAGGTCACGCAGCGGTGGACCGACATCGTTGCCAGCTCGCTGCGGGGTCGGCTGAGTCACGCCGAGCTGCGCCGGCAGGTCGAGGACCTGCACCGTGCCATCGTCGGCACCGGTGAGCAGGGCACGATCGACCTGTCCGCCGAGCACGCCGCGGAACTGCGCGCCACGCTGTCCGAGCTGTCCCGGGGCAGGGCCCGGCAGGGCTTCTCCGCCACCGAGACGACGATCAGCGTCTTCGCGCTCAAGGACGTGCTGGCCGACCTGGTGCAGGAGTCCGGCGGCGCCAACGCGCTGCACGACTACGTCGCCTTCTCCAAGCTGGTCGACGAGCTGGGCCTGTTCACCTTCGAGAGCTTCGTGCGCACCCGCGAGAGCCTGATCGCCGACCAGGCCGAGCAGCTGCTCGAACTCTCCACCCCGGTGGTCAAGCTCTGGGAGGGCGTGGTCGCCGTCCCGCTGGTCGGCACCCTGGACTCGGCCCGCGCCCAGGTGGTCATGGAGCGCCTGCTGCAGACCCTGGTCGACACCGGCTCCCCGTACGCGATCATCGACATCACCGGCGTCCCGGCCGTGGACACCCAGGTCGCCCAGCACATCCTGAAGACCGTGGTGGCCGCCCGGCTGATGGGCGCCGACTGCATCATCTCCGGCATCCGTCCGCAG
Organism: Micromonospora sp. NPDC005194; assembly: GCF_040608335.1. Classification (NCBI taxonomy): domain Bacteria; kingdom Bacillati; phylum Actinomycetota; class Actinomycetes; order Micromonosporales; family Micromonosporaceae; genus Micromonospora; species Micromonospora sp. NPDC005194. The sequence goes on from NZ_JBEXIA010000007.1 coordinate 156,555, forward strand.
ATCGCGCAGACCATCGTGGCGCTCGGCATCGAGTTCGGCGACATCGCCACCAAGGCGAGCCTGGCCGACGCGCTGCGGCACGTGCTGCGGCTCAACGGGGTGGAGACCGCCCGTCGCCAGCCACGCCGGGGCGTCTGATGGAGCGCGTGCCGATCCTCAAGATCGGTGACATCCTGCTCGTCTCGATCCAGCTGGACATGTCCGACCAGACGGCGGTCCAGCTCCAGGACGACCTCGCCGAGCGGATCGTGGCCACCGGCTGCCACGGCGTCATCATCGACATCACGGCGCTGGACATCGTCGACTCGTTCGTCGGGCGGATGCTCTCCACCATCGCGTCGATCTCCAAGGTGCTCGACGCCGAGACGGTGGTGGTCGGTATGCGACCCGCCGTCGCCATCACCCTTGTCGAACTGGGGCTGTCGCTGAACGGCATCCGTACCGCGCTGAACGTCGAGCGCGGCATGGAGCTGATCGCGGCGGCCCGCGCCGACGAGCTCGACCTGCAGCTCGACGACGATCCGGACGCCGAGACGGCCACGCCGTGACCGCGGGCGTCGACCTGGGCCAGCCGCAGGCGCAGTCGGTCCGCAGCGATGAGGACGTGGTCCGCGTCCGGCAACTGGTCCGCACGGTGGCGGTCGCCGTCAAGCTGTCGCTCGTCGACCAGACCAAGGTGGTCACCGCGGCGAGCGAGCTGGCCCGCAACACCCTGGTGTACGGCGGCGGCGGCACCGTGGAGGTGACGATCGTGGACAACGGTCGTCGCAAGGGCGTCCGGATCATCTTCGCCGACTCCGGCCCCGGCATCGCCGACCTCAACCTGGCCCTGACCGACGGCTACACCACCGGCGGCGGCCTCGGCCTCGGGCTCAGTGGGTCCCGGCGACTGGTCGACGAGTTCGAGATCGAGACGTCGGCGGAGGCCGGCACGCGCATCACGGTGACCAAGTGGTCGCGGTGAACGGGGACCCGGTCACCGACAGCGGCATCTGGTTCCGGGTGGAGGCCGGCAGCACCGCCAGCGCCGTACGACGGGCCGCGGAACGCCTCGGCGAGCAGATCGAGATGGGTGCGGCGCGCATCGCCGACCTGGCCATCGTCGCCGCCGAGTTGACCAGCAACCTCGTCAAGCACGCCGACAACGGTGTCCTGCTGCTCCGGCCGGTCCGCCGCGCCGGGCAGGCCGGCGTGGAGCTGGTGGCCATCGACTCCGGGCCCGGCATGGCCGACCTCGCCGTCTCGTCCCGCGACGGGCACTCCACCACCGGCACGCTCGGCATCGGCCTGGGCGCCATCGTCCGGCAGGCGAGCTGGTTCGACGGGTACTCCCTGCCCGGCCGGGGCACCGTCCTCGCCGTGCAGGTCTGGCCGGCCGAACCGGCCCACCCGTCCTGGGCCGGTGCCCTCACCCGGCCCCTTACCGGCGAGACGGTCAGCGGCGACGGGTACGCCGTCCGGATCGCCGACGGCCGGCACCAGGTGCTGGTCAGCGACGGGCTGGGGCACGGGCCGCTGGCCGCCGCCGCCACCGAGGCGGCGCTCGCGGCCTTCCGCGACGCCCCGGCCAGCCCACCGGCAGCGGTGGTCAGTCACCTGCATCGGAGCATGTCGCACACCCGCGGCGCCGCGCTCGCGGTCGCCGAGCTGGCGGCCGGCGTGCTGCACTACGCCGGGCTGGGCAACATCAGCGGCGTGATCGTCGAGGGCGACGGCCAGCGCCGGGGGCTGGTGTCGCTGCCCGGCATCGCCGGGCACCAGCGTCCGACGGTCCGGGGCTACGACTACCCGTTCGGACCGGGCGCCCGGCTGGTGATGCACAGCGACGGCGTGGCCGACCGTTGGCGGTTGACCGACTACCCGGGCCTCGCCGAACGATCCCCGCTGGTGATGGCGGCGACCCTGCTGCGCGACGCCGGCGTCCGACGCGACGACGCCTGCGTTCTGGTCGCGAGGTCGTGGGCATGAGCGCGGAGCCGGCCGCGCCGCCGCTGCTGCAGATGGCGCTGCGGGTCGAGCAGGACATCTTCGTCATCCGCCAGCGTGGCCGCGAGGTGGCCAACGTGGTGGGCCTCGAACGCCAGGACCAGGTCCGGATCGCCACCGCGCTCAGCGAGGTCGCCCGGGACCTGCTGCGTACGACCGGCGGCGCGGACGTCACGTTCCACATCGACGCGGGATCCGACGGCCGGTTCCACCTCCGCGCCGACCTGGCCCCGGTGGCCCCGCTGCCCGACGGCCGGTACGAGCCGCAGTCGGGTGCGGTCTCCCGACTGGTCGACACACTGAGCGTGTCGACCGTCGAGGGGGTTACGGTCGTACGGATGTCCCGAAGAGTCCCGGCCAACGCGCCGACACCAACTCCGGAGCGGCTTGCCGAGTTCCGTGCGGAACTCGGCCGCACCGCCCCGGCCAGCGCGCTGGATGAGCTGACCGTGCAGAACGGCCAGCTCATCGCGGCACTCGACGAGGTACGCAGCCAGCGCGACGAGCTGGCCGTGCTGAACGAGGAGCTGGCCGAGACCAACCGCGGCGTGCTGGCGCTCTACAACCAGCTCACCGAGGAGTTGGAGGAGACCAACCGGGGGGTGGTCGCTCTCTACGCCGAGCTGGACGAGAAGTCGGCCCAACTGCGCGCCGCGAGCGAGTCGAAGAGCCGCTTCCTGGCCAACGTGAGCCACGAGCTGCGCGCCCCGGTCACCGCGATCATCGGGTTGGGGCGTCTGCTCGCCGACTCCGCCTCCGACCCGCTCACCGCCGAACAGGCCCGCCAGGTGGGCCTCATCCGCTCGTCGGCGGAGGACCTGCTCGGGCTGGTCAACGAACTGCTGGATCTCGCCAAGGCGGAGTCGGGCCGTATCGAGCCGGACTGGGCGGACGTGGATCTGCGCCCGGTCTTCGGCCAACTGCGCGGCACCATGCGGGCGCTGGCCACCCGGCCGGAGGTGGAGCTCACCGTGGAGGAGCCGACCGCGCCGGCCGTGCTCCGCACCGACGAGGTGCTGCTCGGCCAGGTGCTGCGCAACCTGCTGCACAACGGGTTGAAGTTCACCGAGCGTGGCGAGGTGCGCCTGCGCGTCCGGCAACGCGACGACCGGTGGAACTTCGAGGTCAGTGACACCGGCCCGGGCATCGCGCCCGAGATGCACGATCGGATCTTCGAGGAGTTCTACCAGGTGCCGGGGGCGACCCGGGTCGGCGGCACCGGCCTCGGCCTGCCGTACGCCCGGCGGCTGGTGACCCTGCTCGGGGGCACGCTGGAGCTGGCCAGCGAGCCGGGCCGGGGCAGCACATTCACTGTCTCCCTGCCCACAGGCGGAGCGTGACGGTGGACGGCGGCCCGGCGACCGTCCTGGTGGTCGATGACAGTCGGACCAAGCGTTACCTGCTGGTCAGTTGGCTGACCCGGGCCGGGTACACCGTCCTCGAAGCGGAGAGCGGCACCGAGGCGCTGGCCCGCGTCGAGACGGACCGGATCGACCTGGTGGTGCTCGACGTCCGGCTGCCCGACCTGAGCGGCTACGAGGTGTGCGAGCGGATCAAGGCGGCACACCCGGTGATGCCGGTGATCCACGTCTCCGCGCACGCGGTGGACGTCGCCGACCGCGCCCAGGGGCTGACCCGGGGAGCGGACGCGTACCTGGCCGAACCGATCGAGCCCGAGGAGCTGATCGCCACCACCCGGGCGGTCCTGCGGTACTACCAGGCCCGCAAGCGTGCCGAGCTGCTCGCCGAGCGGCTGCTCGTCCTCGCCGACACCACAGTCGCGGTGCACGCCGCGTCGACCTTCGCACGGCTGCTGGAGGTCGCGGCGGAGGGGGCCGCGCAGATCTTCAAGAGCCCTGCCGCCGTGATCGCGGAGACGTTCGACGGTGACTGCATCGCCGGCATCTGCGCCGGCCCCGGCGCCGAGGCCGCCATCGTGCCCTGGGTCGTCGACGACACCGGGGTCCCCACGGGCGCCACGGTCAAGGTGGAGGCCCCGGCGAACTGGGCGCTGCTGACCTGGCCGGCGGACGACTCGGTGACCGTGGCCGCGGCTCGACTGCGCGAGGACCGGGCCCCGCTGTACGTGGTGGTGCCCACCGCCACCCAGACCGCCCGAACGCCGGTGCTCGTGCAGCTCGCGCAGGCCGTGGCGGCGGCGGTCGAGGCTCAGCGCTCCTTCGACGAGGAGCACCGCATCGCCGTCACCCTCCAGCGCAGCCTGCTCCCGCGCAGCCTGCCCACGGTGGCCGGACTTGACTTCGCGGTGCGCTACGAGCCCGCCAGCGCGCAGACCGAGGTGGGCGGCGACTTCTACGAGCTGGTGATGCTCGACGGGCACCTCCTGCTGGCGATCGGCGACGTGGCCGGCCACTCGCTGCACGCGGCCACCGTGATGGCCGAGCTGCGGCACGCGGTGCGGGCGTACGCGGTCGAGGGGCACCAACCCGGCGAGATCCTGCACCGGGTCAACGAGCTGATGCGGACCCTGCTGCCGAACGAACTGGCCACGCTCTGCGTCCTGCTGCTGCACCCGCCGACCGGGCGGGTCCGGCTGGCCAGCGCCGGTCACCTGCCCCCGCTGCTGCACCAGAACGGCAAGGTCGAGTTCGTGCAGCACTCGGCGCCGCTGCTCGGCGTCCGCGCGCCCCGACCGGCCGACCTGGAGTTCGTCCTGCCGGCCGGTGCCACGCTGGTGTTCTACACCGACGGGTTGATCGAGCGCCGGGACGCCACCATCGACGAAGGGCTGGCCGCACTCGCCGCGGTGGCCGCCACCGTGGACGACAACCTGGACGAGTTCTGCGCCCGCCTGCTGGTGGAACTGGCCCCATCCAAGATCCAGGACGACGTCGCCGTGGTCGTCCTGCGCCGCCGCTGAGCGGGCGGCACCCGCAGGGCTGCTCGGTGGTCGCTGCCCGGTGGTCGCGCGTGCGGCTCAGTGCACCGAGCGGGCGTACGCGGCTGGTGACACTCCGGCGACGGCGGTGAAGTCGCGGACCAGGTGGGCCTGGTCGCTGTAGCCGAGGGTGGCGGCGAGGCCCGCCCAGTCGAGCGGAGCCCCGGCGGCCCGCTCGACGGCCTCCTGGAGGCGGTAGCGGCGGATCACCCACTTCGGACCGACCCCCACGCACTCGGTGAAGAGCCGCTGTAGCCGCCGGACCGGAACGTCGTGCCGCGCGGCGAACTCGTCGACGCGCAGCACCGTCCGGTCGGCCCGGATGGACTCGGCCAGCCGGACGGCCTCCGCCGCGGCCGGGTCCGGGTCGGGCGCCCACGCGGTGAGCGCCGCGTCGAGCGCGCGACAGCGGTCGCTGTCGCTGCCCGCGCAGACGGGATGGGCGGGACGGGTCAGCCGGCCGGCGGGCAGTGGCAGTCGAGGTCCGGTCAACTCGGCCACCGACCGACGCCAGAACGGGTGGAAGCCGCCAGGGCGGAACTGGATCCCGCAGACCCGGCCGGTGCCGGTGAGCGTGATCCGGAACAGGTCGCGGCCCACCCCGGCCACCTCGCCGGCCTCCGCCGCGTCGCCGTCGCGGTCACTCGCACCGTCGCTGCGGAACACCACGTTCACCGCCGGGTGCGGCACGACCCGTTGCTCGAACGGCGCGCTCAACGTCCAGTCGATCAACCAGTAGTGCTCGACCCACTCGCGCAGCGGTTCGGCCGGCAGGTGCCGCCGGAAGCGGACCTCGCGCAGCAACCGCGCCGGGTCGAGAATGCCCCGGCTGTCGCCGCGCGGTCGCTGTCGCATTTCTTCAAGACCACCCTCATACGCTGGCCGTATGGCCACTCAGACTAGCGATCTGCTGGCGGCTGCCGCGCCGCGAACCGTCGACGTGGTACGCGGCATCGCCGACGACCAGCTCGACCTGCCCACTCCGTGCCGCGACTACGTGGTCCGTGATCTGCTCAACCACCTGTTCGAGGTGGTGGTGAACTTCCAGGAGCTGGCCGAGAAGAGGCCGGTGGAGTGGGCCGAGAAACCCGACCACCTGGACGACGGCTGGCGGGACCGGTTCGCGGTCGAGACCGACCGCCTGATCGCCGCCTGGTCGGACCCGTCGACGCTGGAGGGCGTCTCGCCGGGCATGGGGCTGCCGCAGACCGTCGTCGGCGGCATGGCCCTGCTGGACCTGATCGTGCACGGCTGGGATCTCGCCGTGGCGACCGGCCAGCCCTACCAGCCCGCCCCGGAGGCGGTGACCGAGCTGCACGCCCTGGTCGAGCGGCTGGGCCCGACCGCTCGCAAGATGGGCGTCTTCGCCGACCCCACCCCAACCCCACCCACATCCACGCCGGCCGTCACCACGCCCGACCTGGACCACCTCCTGACCCAGACCGGCCGAACCCCCACCTGGCCCCAAACCCCCTAACCCCACCCACCCCCCACCCTTCGCCCCGGTGATCAAGAGGTTTGCGTCATCAGCGGGGCGAAATCTGACCCAAACCTCTTGATCACCGGCGATCAGGGTGGTTGGGGAGGGGGTGGGTGGGTGGTTGACTTGGGTATTCGCTGGGTGAATAGTGGGCCGGGTGTCCACGCCGCATGTGCTGCTCGGGTTGCTCGCTGGGGGCAGCCGGCACGGGTATGAGCTCAAGCGTGCGCATGACCAGCGGTTGCCGCGGGCTCGGCCGTTGGCCTTCGGGCAGGTCTACGCCACCCTCGGCCGGCTGGAACGGGACGGTCTGGTGGCCACCGCGGGTCAGGACCGCGCCTCCGGGCCGGACCGCACGACGTACGCGCTGACCGACGAGGGCCGGTCCACGCTGGATCACTGGCTGTCCACGGTGGAGCCGCCGATGCCGTACGTGGCCAGCACGCTCTTCGCCAAGGTCGTGGTGGCGCTGCTGGTCGCCGACGTCGACCGGGCGCGGTCGTACCTGGTGGCCCAGCGCGCCGCGCACACGGCACGGCTGCGGGAGCTGACGGCGGTCAAGACCGACCCGACCGCCACCCTCAACGACGTGGTCGCGGCCGACTTCGCGATCGCCCATCTCGACGCGGACCTGCGGTGGCTGCACACCACCCTGGGCCGGGTCGCCGACTGGCACCGGGAGGTGCACGCGTGACGCAACTCCAGGCTCGCGGCGTGGTTCGGGCGTACGGTCCGACGCCCGCGCTGCGCGGTGTGACGCTCGACGTGGCCGAGGGCGAGATCGTCGCGGTCACCGGTCCGAGTGGCTGCGGCAAGTCGACCCTGCTGCACTGCCTGGCCGGGATCCTCCGGCCCGACGCGGGCGAGGTCACCTGGCGCGGCCACCGGATCGACACCTGGTCGGAGGCGGCCCGGTCCCGGCTGCGGCGCACCGAGTTCGGCGTGCTGTTCCAGTTCGGGCAGCTGGTCGCCGAGCTGACCGCGGCCGAGAACGTGGCCCTGCCCCTGCTCCTCGCCGGCACGGGGCGGCGAGAGGCACGGACGGCGGCCCTCACCTGGCTGGAACGGTTCGGGGTGGCCGACCTGGCTGACCTCCGGCCGGGTGAGATGTCCGGCGGTCAGCAGCAGCGGTGCGCCACGGCTCGGGCGCTGGTCACCGAGCCGCGGGTGCTCTTCGCCGATGAGCCGACCGGCGCGCTGGACACGCTCACCGGCGAGCAGGTGCTCATCCAGCTGGTTCGGCTGGCCCGCGAGCAAGGCACGTCCGTCGTGCTGGTCACGCACGAACCCCGTATCGCCGCGTACGCCGATCGGGAGATCGTGCTGCGCGACGGCCTGGTGGACCACACCGGCCTGGGGCTCGACGTGCCGTTGGCGGGTGGCGCCCGGTGAGGCCGGCGACGCTGGTACGGCTCGCGCTCGCCGGCAACCGGACGGACACGGCGCGGGTGGTGCTGACCGCGCTCAGTGCCCTGCTGGCGACGCTGGCCGGGCTGGCGGCGCTCACCGTGCTGGCCATCCAGAAACCGCCCGGCGACGCGCGGGCGGAGTCCGAGCAGTACCGCAACGCGCTGCTGAGTGAGCCGGGACTGCGCGGGGGGACGGCCTTCGCGCTGCTGATGTTGGCCGTCCCGGTGCTGGCGCTGGCCGGCCAGTGTGCCCGGCTCGGGGCGCCGGCCCGGGACCGGCGCCTCGCCGCGCTCCGGCTGGCCGGCGCCACGCCCGGTCAGGTCACCCGCCTGGCGGTGCTGGAGACCGGCCTGGCCAGCCTGCTCGGCACCCTCGCCGGGCTGGGCGTCTACCTGGCCGGCCGTGAGCTGCTGCACCGCCCGGACGAGCAGGGTCGGCTGGCCCTGCCCACCGACGTGCTGCCGTCGGTCGGCGCGCTGGTCGCGGTGGTGCTGGGTCTGCCGGTGATCGCGGCGCTGGCCACCGCCCTGATGCTGCGCACGGTCACGACCAGCCCGCTCGGGGTCAGTCGCAAGGCCGCCCGCGAGCGGGGTCCGCGCCCCTGGGCCGGGCTGCTGATCGGCCTGGGTCTGGCCACCTTCGTCGTCGTACGCCCGGTGGTGTACCAACTCGACGGGAACGACGCGGTGCTGGGCTGGCTGGTGCCGCTGTTGTTCCTGGTGGGTGGGCTCACCGCGATGATCGGGGTGGTCGTCGGCACCGGCTGGATCTCGCACACCTGCGGACGGTTGCTGCACCGGCACGCCCGCGGTGCGTCGGCGCTGCTCGCGGCGGGCCGGCTGATGGCCGACCCGTGGGCGGGCAGCCGGACGTTCGCCGCGTTGCTGGCCGCCGTGATCTTCGGTGCCGGCGCGGCGGCACAGCGCGCCTACTTCGTCGCACAGGACGAGGTGGAACGGGAGCAGAACCGGCTCGCCGGGGTGGACGCGGGCACCAACCCCTTCTACCTGTCGACGATGGATCTGGTCGACGCCGCGGTGGCCGTGGCGGTGCTGATCGCGGCGGGCGGCCTGATCGTCGCGCTGGTCGAGGGGATCGTCGCCCGCCGACGGGCCTACGCGGCGCTGGTCGCCACCGGCGTGCCCCGCAGCACGCTCAGCGCATCGGTGGCCTGGCAGGCGCTCACCCCGGCCGTGCCGGCGATCCTGCTGGCGCTCACCGTGGGCTTGCTGCTCGGCCGAGGGCTCTTCCAGAGCATCACCACGAGCGGGTCGTCGATCGAGGTCTGCGACGCCACGGCGGCGCTCTGCGACGATCCGGCCACCCGCAGCCAGTACACACGGATCGTGCAGACCGCCGGGGTGGAGAAAGCGATCGCCGTACCCCTGGAACAGCTGGCCTGGCTCGGCGCCGGCGCCCTGGCGGCGGTGCTGGTGACGGTCGGCGTCGGCCTGCTCTTCCTCAGGGTGAGCACGGCGGTGGACGAGCTGCGGACGGCCTGACCGACGAGGTGGGGTCGGCCGTCGGTCGGTCAGGTCGGGGCGTGGAACAGGCCGGCGGACCAGGAGATCAGCAGGCCGACGGCGGCGGAGCAGCAGCAGACGACCAGGGCGGCGGCCACCACCCCCAGGATCATCCACGCGGACATCCGGCGGGCCGCTCCCGGGTTGTCCGCATCGGCCTCGTCGCTCACTCCGGGAAGTCTAGGCGCGCATGATCGCGCAGTTTTCCTGGATGTGGTGGCCTCGACGGCAGAGTGAGGCCACCACGTCCGAGATCAAAGCGTCAGGCGCGACCGAGGCGGTCCAGGATCCAGGCGTTGATGAACGCCTCCTCGCGCCAGGCGTCGTAGCGACCGCTCGGGCCACCGTGCCCGGCACCCATCTCGGTCTTGAGCAGGTAGTCGCCCTGCGGTGCGGTCGCCCGCAGCCGCGCGATCCACTTCGCCGGCTCGGAGTAGAGCACCCGCGTGTCGTTGAGGCTGGTCACCGCGAGGATCGCCGGGTAGTCCACCGCCGCGACGTTCTCGTACGGCGTGTACGACTTCATGTACGCGTAGACCTCGGGGTCGTCGAGGGGGTTGCCCCACTCCTCCCACTCGGTGACGGTGAGTGGCAGCGACGGGTCGAGGATCGAGGTGAGCGCGTCCACGAACGGCACCTGCGCCACGATCCCCGCGAACGCGTCCGGGGCGAGGTTGGCGACCGCGCCCATCAGCAGCCCACCGGCCGAGGCGCCCCGGGCGACCAGCCGGTCGCTGGCCGTCCAGCCGGCCTTGACGAGGTGCCGGGCGCAGGCGACGAAGTCGGTGAAGGTGTTCTTCTTGGCCAGCATCTTGCCCTGGTCGTACCAGCGCCGGCCCAGCTCGCCACCGCCGCGGATGTGCGCCACCGCGAAGACCACGCCCCGGTCCAGCAGGGACAGGCGGGCCACCGAAAACCACGGGTCCATGCTGGCCTCGTACGAGCCGTAGCCGTACAGCTCGCACGGTGCCGAGCCGTCCCGGGGCGTACCGACCCGACAGACCAGCGAGATCGGCACCCGCGTGCCGTCGTCGGCGAGCGCCCAGTCGCGGTGCTGCTCGTACTCGGCCGGGTCGTACGGCCGCCCGTCCGGCCCGGGCAGCACGGGCTTCTGCTTGCGCAGCACCATCTGCCGGGTGACCAGGTCGAAGTCGTACACCGAGTCTGGGGTGACCAGCGAGGAGTAGCGCAGCCGGATCTGCCCGGTGCGGTACTCCGGGTTGGCGTCCAACCCCACGCTGTAGAGCGGCTCGGGGAAGTCGATGTCGTACGAGTCGTCGCTGCCGACCGGCAGCACCCGCAGGCCGGTGAGCCCGTCGGTGCGCAGCGACACCACCAGGTGGTTCGCGAACGCGTCGACCGCCTCCAGGCGGGTGCCGGGGGTGTGCTCGATCAGCGGCACCCAGTCGCCCGGGGCGTCCGCCGAGGTGAACGCCAGCGCGAAGTCCTCCGCGCCGTCGTTGTGCAGGATCAGGAAGCGGTGGCCGTGGTGCTCCACGGCGTACTCGACGCCCTGCCGGCGGGGCGCGATCACGGCCGGCGCCCCGGTGGGGTTGCCGGCCGGGATCACCAGCACCTCGCTGGTGATCTTGCTGTGGATGTCGACGAGGATGAACTTCTCCGACCGGGTCAGCTCGACGCCCACCCAGAACCGCTCGTCGTCCTCCTGGTGGACCACCACGTCGTCGGCGGCCGCGGCGCCGACGGTGTGCCGCCAGACCCGGTTCGGCCGCCAGGCGTCGTCGACCGTCACGTAGAACAGCACCGACGCGTCGGCCGACCAGGCGGTGCCGTAGAACGTGTCGGGCACCTCGTCCGGCAGCAGCTCGCCGGTGCTCAGGTCCTTGACGCGCAGGGTGAACCGTTCGTCACCCGAGAAGTCGGTCGAGTACGCCAGCCAGCGCCCGTCCGGGCTGACGTCGAACGCGCCCAGCGAGAAGAAGTCGCGCCCCTCGGCCAGCAGGTTGCCGTCGAGCAGCACCTCCTCGCCGTCGAGCGGGGCGCCGTCCGCGCTGACCGGCGGGTCGGTCTCGCCGTCGCGGACCGCGCGCCGGCAGTGCACCCCGTACTGCTGGCCCTCGATCGTCCGGGTGTAGTACCAGTGGCCGCCCTTGCGGGTGGGCACGGACAGGTCCGTCTCCCGGGTCCGCTGGCGGGTCTCCTCGAACAGCTCCGCGCGCAGGGCGGCCAGGTGCGCGGTGCGCTCCTCGGTGAACGCGTTCTCGGCGGTCAGGTAGGCGATCGTCTCCGGGTCGTCCTTGGCGGCGAGCCAGGCGTACTCGTCGACGACGGTGTCGCCGTGGTGGGTGCGCTCGGTGGGCACCCGCTTCGCCGCGGGCGGGGCAGTCTCGGTGGTCACGGCGGCCACGTTACCGGCCGGCTCACCCCGCGCGCCGGACCAGCGGCATCCCGAAGGCCATCACCACGGCTTTCGAACACATGTACGATAGCCGGCATGGCGGCAGCAGCGAGTTCCCTCGGCCGGTCCGGAGCCCTCGAGATCACCCGGCGACTGACGGCGATCTGCGGTCCGCCGTTCGCCCGACTCGCCGGCCCGGCCGACGAGGTCGCCGGGCGTCCGGCCCGCTGGGTGGCGGTGCCCGGTGGCCCGCACGCCGCGGCCGAGGTGCTGCGGCTGGCCGCCGTGCACGATCTGGCGGTGGTGCCCCGGGGCGCCGGCACGAAGATCGACTGGGGTGCCACCCCCACGCAGGTCGACATCATGCTCGACACCGGCCGGCTGGCGGGGATCGGCCACGAGCCGGTCGGCGCGCCGGTGGCCGAGGTGGGTGCGGGCACCCCGCTGCGGGCGGTGCAGGCCACTCTGGAGCGCACCGGGCAGCGGCTCGCGATGGATGCCCCGTCGCCCGGCGCGACGCTGGGCGGGGTGCTCGCCGCCGGGGAGGCCGGGCCGCTCCGGCACCGCCACGGCAGCCCGTGCGACCAGCTCCTCGGCGTCCGCTACCTGGGCGCAGACGGTGAGCTGGTCAGCGCCGGCGGTGGCGTACCCGGGCTCGACCTGGCCCGGCTGCTCTGCGGCTCGCAGGGCGCCCTCGGCGTGCTGGTCTCGGCGAGCCTGCGGGTGCAGCCGGTGCCGGCCAGTCGGCTCTGGGTGTCCCGTCCGGTGTGGACGCCGCTGGAGGTCCACGACCTGGTCCGCGCGATTCTCGCCGCCCGACTGGAGCCGGCGGCCATCGAGCTGGACCTGCCGGGCGGGCCGCCCAGGCCGCGCACCGCCTACCCGCCCGGCCACCCCGCCGCCACCGCCCGCGAGCGCCACCCGTCGATGTCCGGCCGGTCCAGCGCCCCGTCCCGGGCGGGCAGCCTGGTCGTGCTGCTGGAGGGTGGCCCGGCCGAGGTCACCGAGCGCGCTGAGCGGCTGGTCGGGCTGCTGCACGGTGAGGCGACGGTCGCCCACTCCGCCCCGCCGTGGTGGCGGCGTTACCCGTTCGCGCCCGGCGACACCGCGCTACGCCTGGAGGTGCCGATCAGCGATCTCCACGCCGCCGTCTACGCGTTGCGGGACGCGGCCGGCGCTCCCGTGCCGGTGCGGGGCTCGGCCGGGCTGGGCGTGGTGCACGCAGCCCTACCCGGCGCGGTGGCACCCGACCGAGTGGCATCCATCCTGGCCGCGGTCCGTGGCGTGCTGCTGGCCCGACAGGGTCGCTGCGTGGTCGTCTCCGCCCCCGCGGCGGTGCGCCAGGCCGTGGACCTCTGGGGTGAGCTGGCCGGCCTGGCCCGGCTGCGGGCCGCCAAGGAGCACCTCGACCCGGAGCACCGCCTCGCCCCCGGCCGCCTCCCCGGCGGCCTCTGAGCCGGGATCGGGCGTGTCGGCGTCAGCCTGCGTCGTTGCGGAGCACCAGCACGGCGATGTCGTCCCGGGGCGGCTCGACCGAGAAGTTGATCGCGGCGGCGCGTAGGCGGGCGGCGACCACGTCCGCCGAGTAGCCGGCCAACGGCGCTGCCGCGTCCCGCAGCCGGTCGGTGCCGAACAGCTCCCGGCCGCGCCGCCGCTCGGTGACCCCATCGGTGTAGAAGATCAGCGAGTCACCCGGGGCGAGCGTGATCTCCGCCGTGGGCGAGGTGATCGTGTCGAGCAGGCCCAGCGCCGTGCCACCGGTGCCGACGAACCGGGCGCCGCCCCCACCGGCCAGCAGCACCGGCCGGTCGTGCCCCGCCAGGTGCAGGGAGACGTCCAGGCGGTCACCGTCACCCGGCCCGACCGCCGCCAGGGCCAGCGTGCAGTACCGGCCGCCACCCCGTTCGACAAGCGTCTCGTTGAGCCGGGCCAGCGCCTCCGGTAGCGGCTTGCCGTCGCCGACCAGCACCCGGATCACGTCGCGGACCAGCCCGGTGACCGCCGCTGCCTGGACGCCCTTGCCCGAGACGTCCCCGATCACCACCAGCCAGCGCCCGTCGGGCAGCGGCACCACGTCGTAGAAGTCGCCACCCACCTCGGCGTCGTCGCCGGTCGGCACGTACTCGGCGGCGAAGCCGATGCCGTCCACCACGGGCAGGACGGGCGGCAGCAGGGAGTGCTGGAGCGTCTGCGCGACCCGTCGGCGCTCGGCGTGGATGCGGGCGTTCTCGATCGCCAGCGCGGCCCGTCGGGCCACGTCCTCCAGAACGGCCACCTCGTCCGGGTCGTGCCGGTGCCGTTGGTGCCGGCCCACCGCCAGGGTGCCGAGCCGCTGGCCGCGGGCGATCAGCGGGACCGCGAAACCCTCCATCGGCCCGCCGAGCGGGATCTGCGCCGCGCTGCGGGACGCCTCGCGCAGCCGGGCCTGGATCGAGTCCGGGCCGGCCTCGGCCAGCACCTTGTGCAGTTGCGGCAGCATCGACTCGTCGGCGTGGCTGGCCGCCGCCAGCCGCAGCCGGCCCCACTCGTCGGTGGTGTGCACCGCGCACCACTGGCCGAGGCGGGGCACCACCAACTGCGGGATCAGCGCCATGGTCAGCTCGACGTCCAGCGACTGGGCCAGCAGCTCGCTCGCCTCGGCCAGGAACGTCAGCCACGCCTGCCGGCGTACGTCCGCCCGGCGCAGCCGGTCGTTCTCCAGGTGCAGCGACAGGCGCTCGGCGGTGAGCACCGCCAGCGGCCGGGCGTACGCCGACGGCGCGGCGTCCAGCTCCAGCTCCCCGGCGTACGGGCGGTGCACCGTCAAAGGCACCCGGAGCAGCTCGCTGTCGGGGCGGGGCTGCCGGCCGAAACGGGCCAACAACTGTCGGCCCTGACCGTCGCCCCGGTCCAGTCGGATGGCGCCGCCGGCCGCGCCGACCATCTCGGCGACCCGGCTGAGCAGGCTGGCGGCGAAGTCGGGCAGTGGGTCGTCCGCGTACACGTCGGGGGCGGTCTGCATGAGTTCGCTCATCGCGCCGGCGCTCGGAGCCGAGCTGTCGACGGCCCCGGTGTTGCCCGCCGTCGACGTGCCGCCGGCGCTGGCCCCGGCCGCCGGCTCGGCCCCGGGCCGGTCCAACCGGAACCAGACGCCCTTGCCGGTCGGAAGGTACGTGGTGCCCCAGCGGCTCGCGAAGTGATCGACGAGCAGCAGCCCGCGACCGCGTACGGAGACCTCGTTGATCTCGGTCGCGTCGTTGCGGGTGCCGACGGTCAGCTCGTCGTTGCCCGAGCTGGGCGCGAAGTCGGAAACGGTCACGGAGAGCCCGACGTCGTCCGCGACGACCTCGATGTCCAGTTCGGTGCCGGCGTGCTCGACGGCGTTGGTGGTCAGCTCGGTGGTGAGCAGCAGCGCCTCGTTGACCAGGTCGTCCAGGTGCGCCTCGGCGAGGACGGAGCGGACGACCGCGCGGGCGGCGGCGGGCGTACGGCGGTCGGCGGGCAGGCGGACACGCCGGACGGCCCCGCTCCCGGCCCCGGCCGTCGCGGCCCCCGCCTCGGCTGACACCCCCGTATCCTCCACCGTTCCCCCACCGGGTGCCAAGCCGATGCGCGATCGGCGGAACGGACGCCGGTCGGCGGAGTGCGGTGGGTCGCGTGGCGGCGGGCACGGCGGGAGCCCGGCCACGAGATGTCACGGTGAGCAGCGCCACTCGGCGAGGTCTGTGCCGGGTTGGGCGTCGCCGGGGGGATCGCGGAGGCCACCAGGGTCGCCCGGCGGGTCGCGCACCCTGGCACTACGGCGCGCGCGGGCACAATATGGGGTGCCGGTGTGTCCGTACGGGCACGGGCCCCCCGAGTTGAGCGAGGAATGATGACCACGGCGAAGCAGTCGGTCGCGGATCCGTCCGCGCCCGACCACGAGGCGCTCCTCGGTGAATTGACCGAGGCGCTGCGACGGATCGGTCGCGGCGACCTGAAGGTCCGGCTGCCCCGCCGTGCCGGCAAGGCCGGCGAGGTGGCGGACGCCTTCAACGAGGTGGTCTCGCTCCAGGAGCGGCAGTACCTGGACCTGCGGCGGATCAGCCGGATCGTCGGCCGGGACGGTCGGCTCACCGAGCGACTCGACGACGAGGGGCTGGACGGCTCCTGGGCGGAGGGGCAGCGGGCGATCAACTCGCTGATCGACGACCTGGGCCGGCCCACCACCGAGATCGCCCGGGTCATCGTGGCGGTCGCGGACGGCGACCTGTCCCAGCACATGGCGTTGGAGATCGACGGTCGGCCGCTGCGCGGTGAGTACCTGCGCATCGGGCGCACCGTGAACACGATGGTCGACCAGCTCTCGTCGTTCTCCAACGAGGTGACCCGGGTGGCCCGTGAGGTGGGCACCGAGGGCAAGCTGGGCGGCCAGGCCGACGTCCGGGGCGTCGCCGGCACCTGGAAGGACCTCACCGACTCGGTGAACACCATGGCGTCGAACCTGACCGGCCAGGTGCGGTCGATCTCGCAGGTGGCGACGGCGGTGGCCAAGGGCGACCTGTCGCAGAAGATCACGGTCGGCGCGCGCGGTGAGGTCGCCGAGTTGGCCGCGACGATGAACTACCTCACCGACACGCTGCGGCTCTTCGCCGAGCAGGTGACCCGGGTGGCCCGCGAGGTGGGCACCGAGGGCAAGCTCGGCGGCCAGGCCGAGGTGCCGAACGTGGCCGGCACCTGGAAGGACCTGACCGACAGCGTCAACTCGATGGCGTCGAACCTGACCGCCCAGGTCCGCAACATCGCGCAGGTCTCCACGGCTGTCGCGCGCGGTGACCTCTCGCAGAAGATCACCGTGGCGGCGCAGGGCGAGATCCTGGAGCTGAAGGACACCGTCAACACGATGGTGGACCAGTTGTCGTCGTTCGCCGACGAGGTGACGCGGGTGGCCCGTGAGGTGGGCATTGAGGGCAAGCTCGGCGGTCAGGCGCAGGTGCGTGGCGTCTCCGGCACCTGGCGGGACCTCACCGAGAACGTCAACCAGCTCGCCGGCAACCTGACCAGCCAGGTCCGCAACATCTCCCAGGTCTCCACCGCCGTGGCGAAGGGTGACCTGTCGCAGAAGATCACCGTCGACGCCCAGGGCGAGATCCTGGAGCTGAAGAACACCGTCAACACGATGGTCGACCAGTTGTCGTCGTTCGCCGACGAGGTGACCCGGGTGGCCCGTGAGGTGGGCACCGAGGGCAACCTGGGCGGTCAGGCCCAGGTCAAGGGCGTCAGCGGTACGTGGCGGGACCTGACCGACAACGTGAACTCGATGGCGTCGAACCTGACCAGCCAGGTGCGGAACATCGCCTCGGTGACCACGGCGGTGGCCAAGGGTGACCTGTCGCAGAAGATCACGGTGGACGCGCGGGGCGAGATCCTGGAGCTGAAGTCGACTGTCAACACGATGGTGGACCAGTTGTCGTCGTTCGCCGACGAGGTGACCCGGGTGGCCCGTGAGGTGGGCACCGAGGGCAAGCTGGGCGGCCAGGCCCAGGTGCGCGGGGTCGCCGGCACCTGGCGGGACCTGACCGACAACGTCAACTCGATGGCCTCGAACCTGACCGCCCAGGTGCGCAACATCGCGCAGGTCTCCACGGCGGTGGCCAAGGGTGACCTGTCGCAGAAGATCACGGTGGACGCGCGGGGCGAGATCCTGGAGCTGAAGTCGACTGTCAACACGATGGTGGATCAGCTCTCGTCGTTCGCCGACGAGGTGACCCGGGTGGCCCGTGAGGTGGGCACCGAGGGCAAGCTCGGCGGCCAGGCGCAGGTGAAGGGCGTCAGCGGCACGTGGCGGGATCTGACCGACAACGTGAACTCGATGGCGTCGAACCTGACCAGCCAGGTCCGCAACATCGCCTCGGTGACCACCGCCGTGGCGAAGGGCGACCTGAGCCAGAAGATCACCGTGGACGCGCAGGGCGAGATCCTGGAGCTGAAGTCGACGGTCAACACGATGGTGGATCAGCTCTCGTCGTTCGCCGACGAGGTGACCCGGGTGGCCCGCGAGGTCGGTATCGAGGGCAAGCTGGGCGGTCAGGCGCAGGTCAAGGGCGTCTCCGGCACCTGGCGCGACCTCACCGAGAACGTCAACCAGCTCGCCTCGACGCTGACCACCCAGCTGCGGGCCATCGCCCAGGTGTCCACGTCGGTGACCCGGGGCGACCTGACCCAGCGGATCGCGGTCAAGGCGCAGGGCGAGGTCGCCGAGCTGAAGGACAACATCAACCAGATGATCGTCACCCTCCGGGAGACGACCAAGAAGAACGCCGAGCAGGGCTGGTTGGACTCGAACCTGGCCCGCATCGGCGGCCTGTTGCAGGGCCAGCGGGACCTGGTCGAGGTCTGCCGCATGATCATGACCGAGGTGACCCCGCTGGTCGACGCCCAGCTCGGCGCCTTCTTCCTGGCCGACGACACCGACGGCAGCATGCGGCTGCGCTTGACCTCGTCGTACGGGTATGTGGCACGCGGGCACGACGTCACCTTCGGGCCGGGTGAGGGGTTGGTCGGCCAGACCGCCCTTTCGCGCCGGACGATCCGGGTCAGCGCCTCCCCGAACAGCCGCCTCACGCTGCGCTCCGGCCTGGCGGAGACGCCCCCGTCCGACCTGGTGGTGCTCCCCGTGCTGTTCGAGGGGGAGCTGCTCGGGGTGATCGAGTTCGCCAGCGTGGCCGCCTTCTCCGAGCTGCACCTGTCGTTCCTGGAGCGGCTGGTGCTCACCATCGGCATCGCGGTCAACACCATCCAGGCCAACCGGCGTACGGAGGAGCTGCTGGCCCAGTCGCAGCGGCTCGCGCACGAGTTGCAGGAGCAGTCGGCGGAGTTGCAGCGCACCAACGCCGAGCTGGAGGAGAAGGCCACCCTGCTCTCCGAACAGAAGGGCAACATCGAGACCAAGAACCGGGAGATCGAGCTGGCCCGGCTCGGCCTGGAGGAGAAGGCGCAGCAGCTCACGCGGGCCTCGGCGTACAAGTCGGAGTTCCTGGCCAACATGAGCCACGAGCTGCGTACGCCGCTGAACTCGCTGCTGTTGCTGGCCCGGCTGCTGGCCGAGAACTCGGAGCAGAACCTCAACCCGAAGCAGATCGAGTTCGCCCGGACCATCCACAGTGCCGGCTCGGACCTGCTCTCACTGATCGACGACATCCTGGACCTGTCCAAGATCGAGGCCGGCCGGATGGACGTCGAGCCCACCGAGATCCGCTTCGCGGAGATCCGCGGCTACGTCGAGCAGGCGTTCGCGCCGCAGGCCGAGGAGAAGAACCTCGACTTCCAGGTACGGGTCAGCAAGGATCTGCCGCCGGCGTTGGTCACCGACGCGCAGCGGTTGCAGCAGATCCTGCGCAACCTGCTCTCGAACGCGGTGAAGTTCACCGACAACGGCGCGGTGACGTTGCGGATCGCCCCGGCGGCCGAGAACGCGGTCTTCGACGTGCCGGCGCTGACCAACGCCCAGCAGGTGATCGCCTTCACGGTGATCGACACCGGCATCGGCATCTCCGACGACAAGCTGTCGATCATCTTCGAGGCGTTCCAGCAGGCGGACGGCACGACCAGCCGCCGCTACGGCGGCACCGGCCTGGGGCTGTCGATCAGCCGTGACCTGGCCCGGCTGATCGGTGGCACCATCACGGTGTCGTCGGCGCCCGGGCAGGGTTCGACGTTCACGTTGTTCGTGCCGCAGGTCCTCGCTCCGGACGCGGTGGTCGCGCCCCAGCCGCCGTCACCGCAGCGTGCCGGCCTGCCGTCGTCGCTGTTGATGCCGCCGCTGGAGCTGCTGCCGGCGCGGCCGGAGGCGCCGGCCACCCGTCAGTTGGACGGCGCCACCGTGCTGATCGTGGACGACGACGTCCGCAACGTCTTCGCTCTGACCAGCGCGTTGGAGCTGCACGGCATGACCGTGCTGTACTCGGACAACGGGGCGGACGGCGTCCGCCTGCTGGCCGAGCACCCGGAGGTGGACATCGTGCTGATGGACGCCATGATGCCGGACCAGGACGGATACGAGACGACCCGCCAGATCCGCCGTAACCACCGGTTCGCCGACCTTCCGGTCGTCTTCCTGACCGCGAAGGCGATGCCGGGTGACCGCGAGTCCGCGCTCGCGGCCGGGGGAAGCGACTACATCACCAAGCCGGTCGACCTGGATGACCTGATCGAGTTGATGTCGTCCTGGATCAGCGGCGGCCGGACCGAGGAGACTTCGTGACCCAGATGGCCAAGGCGCTGCTCGTGGACGACCGCCGCGAGAATCTGATGGCGCTGGAGGCGATCCTCCAGGGCCTGCCGGTTCAGTCGGTGGCTGTGGAGAGCGGCGAGGCGGCGCTCAAGCAGCTGCTGGTGGACGACTTCGCGGTGATCCTGTTGGACGCGCAGATGCCGGACATGGACGGCTTCGAGACGGCCAGCCACATCAAGCGCCGGGAGCGGACCCGGCACGTGCCGATCATCTTCCTCACCGCCGCCGACCGGGACGCCCAGCTCGCGCTCCGCGGCTACCAGGTGGGTGCGGTGGACTACCTGACCAAGCCGTTCGACCCGTGGGTGCTGCGGGCCAAGGTGTCGGTCTTCGTCGAGCTGTGGGTGAAGACCCGGCAGTTGGCCGCCCAGTCGGACCTGGTTCGGGAGCGCGACACGCAGTGGCGGCGGCTCACCGACGCGGTCGACGAGGCGACCACGCTGCTCCGCTCCGACGACCAGGAGTCGCGGGGCCGTGCGGTGGAGCTGCTGGAGCAGGCCCGCTGGGGCAGCTCGGCCTGACCGGGCCGGTCAGCCGTCGCCGGGGCGCAGATGGCCGGTCTGGGCCCGGCGGATCCGCCAGCGCTCGCCCAGCGAGTCGATTTCCTCCTGCACGAAGATGAAGAAGTCGCGCATCTCGGCCACCCGTTCGCCGGCCGGCGTCTGCGGGCCGTTGAGGGCGTCCACCCCGGAGCTGGCCACGTCGATGAACGTCTTGTAGATCGCGGTCTTGGTGATGGTCCCCTCGTACCAGGGGTTGTCCGGCATCCGGTAGCGATCGCGGCGGGACCGGGGGACGGGTTCGCGGATCAGCATGCCGAACTGGGTGAGATAGCGGACCGCGCCGCTGACCGCCGCCGCGCTGACCCCGAGCCACTCGCCGATCTCGGCGGCCGTCAGGGGGTCGTCGGCGCTCATCACGGTGAACAACACCCGGGCGGCCATCCGCGGGAAGCCGACCTCGGCGAACGTGAGGGCCATCCGTTCGACGAAGAGGTGCACCGGGTCGTGGCCGTCGTCGGCTGCCATGGCGGTCCCTCCCTGCGCGGTTCGTGGGCACCGATGGTGCACCGACTCTCACTGTCTTCACAACTTTGTGAAACGAGTGTAGCTTCCGAGATATGGAAACTCCGATTGAGGTGTCCGGCCTGGTCAAGACCTTCGGCCGGACCCGGGCGCTGGACGGTCTCGATTTGACCGTCCGCGCCGGCGAGGTGCACGGCTTCCTCGGCCCGAACGGCGCCGGCAAGTCGACCGCCATCCGGGCCCTGCTCGGCCTGCTGCGGACGGACGCGGGGGACGTCCGACTGCTCGGCGGTGACCCGTGGCGCGACGCGGTGGCCCTGCACCGCCGGCTGGCGTACGTGCCAGGCGACGTGACGCTCTGGCCCAACCTCTCCGGCGGCGAGGTCATCGACCTGCTCGGCCGGATGCGCGGCGGCCTCGACCCGGCCCGCCGAGCCGAACTGCTCGACTCCTTCGAGTTGGACCCCCGCAAGAAGGGCCGGGCGTACTCCAAGGGCAACCGGCAGAAGGTCGGCCTGGTGGCCGCCCTCGCGTCGGACGTCGAACTGCTCATCCTGGACGAGCCGACCTCCGGCCTGGACCCGCTCATGGAGGAGGTCTTCCAGCACTGGGTGCGCCGGGCCAAGGCCGACGGTCGCACCGTGCTGCTCTCCAGCCACATCCTGGCCGAGGTGGAGGCGCTCTGTGACCGGGTGACGATCATCCGCAACGGGCGGGACGTGGAGACCGGCACCCTGAGCGAGCTTCGGCACCTGCGACGCACCTCGATCGAGGCCGAAGTGACCGGCCCGGTGGACGGGCTGGGTCAGCTCGGCGGGGTGCACGCCCTGCGGGTGGACGGGCAGCGGGTGCGCTTCGACGTGGAGAACGCGGCGCTGGACGCCGCGCTGCGTCGGCTCACCGAGATCGGCGTACGCAGCCTGACCAGCCAACCGCCGACGCTGGAGGAGCTGTTCCTGCGGCACTACCAGCCCGAGCAGGTGCGGTCATGACCGCCCTCACCGGCACCCGGCACCTGGTGCGGCTGATCCTGCGGCGGGACCGGGTCGTGCTGCCGATCTGGATCCTCCTGCTGGCCGTGCTGCCGGCCAGCTACGCCGGCACGTACGCCGAGCTGTACCAAACCGCCGCCGAGCGGGCCGCGTACGTGGCGAGCACGGCGAGCAACCCGTCGATCGTCGCGTTGCTCGGCCCGGTGTTCGGCGACAGCGTCGGCGCGCTCACCGTCCAGCGGGCCGGCCTGCTGATGTTGTTCGCCGCGTTGGCCAGTTTGCTGACGGTGGTGCGGCACACCCGCACCGAGGAGGAGGCCGGCCGGCGGGAGTTGCTCGGCGCGACGGTCCTCGGCCGGTACGCCGGTCTGACCGCGGCGCTGCTGGTGACGTACGCCGCGAATGTGCTGCTCGGCCTGCTCACCGCCGGCGGCCTGGTCGCCGCGGGTCTGCCCGGCGCGGGTTCGCTGCTCTTCGGTGCCGGCTTGGCGCTCACCGGCGTCGCCTTCGCCACGGTCGGCGGTCTGGCCGCGCAGCTCACCGAGAGCGCCGGCGGCGCGCGCGGCATCGCTCTGGGTGTGCTCGGGTTGGCCTTCGTGCTGCGGCTGGCGGGCGACGCCGGAGGGTCCGGCGGCGCCGGTGGAAAGACCGAATGGCTGAGCTGGGTCTCGCCGCTGGGCTGGGCGCCCCGGGGGCGGGCCTTCGCCGGTGAGCGCTGGTGGGTGCTGCTGCTTCCGGTGCTGTTCGCCGCGGTGGTCGCGCTCGTCGCGTACCCCGTCTCGGTGCGCCGGGACCTCGGCGCGGGGGTGCTGCCGCCGCGGCTCGGCCCGGCCACCGCCGGTCCGCGGCTGGCCGGCCCGTTCGGGCTGGCCTGGCGACTGCACCGGGGCCCGTTGCTCGGCTGGACGGTCGGCTTCGGGCTGCTCGGTCTGGTGCTGGGCGGCGCGGCGGACGCGGCCGGCGACGCGGTGCAGGGCAACCAGCAGTTCGCCGAGATCCTGGCCCGTCTGGGCGGCACCTCGGCCCTGGCCGAGGCGTACCTCGGGAGCTCGTTGAGCCTGACCGCGCTGGCCGCCGCCGGGTACGGCATCCAGGCGGCGCTGCGGGCGCGGGCCGAGGAGACCGCCGGGCGGGCCGAACCGCTGCTCGCCACGGCGGTGAGCCGGTCCCGCTGGCTGGCGGCGCACCTGCTCTTCGCGCTGCTCGGCCCGGTGGTGGTGCTGGCCGTGGCGGGGCTCGCGACCGGGCTGTCGTACGGCCTCAGCGTGGGCGACGTCGGTGGTGAGCTGCCCCGGCTGCTCGGCGCGGGGCTGGCCCAGGTGCCGGCGGTGTGGGTGCTCGCCGGGCTCGCCGCGCTGCTGGTGGGCTGGCTGCCCCGGTTCTCCGCGGCGGCCTGGGCCGTTCTCGCCGGCTGCCTGCTGCTCGGTCAGATCGGCGCGGTGCTGAAGCTGAGCCAGTGGGCGCTGGACGTCTCCCCGTTCACGCACACCCCCCAGGTCCTGGGCGACAACTGGACGGCCACCCCCCTGGCGGCCCTGACGGTGATCACGGCAGCCCTCCTGGCCCTGGCCCTACGCACCTTCCAAACCCGCGACATCCCCACCCAGTAACGCCCCGCCCCCGGCCCCCCGTCGAACCGCGTTGATCATGAAGTTATTGCCGACAAATGGGACAGAATTTGGCAATAACTTCATGATCAACCCCGGAGGCGGCCGGGACCCAGGCCGGGGGTGGGGTGGGGTGGGGTGGGGTGGGGGTCAGCCTGTGGGTTGGTCGTTGCGGATCATCAGGGCGCTGCGCAGGCCGGTGATGTCCAGGACGCGAATCAGGAACTCGCCGACGTGGGTGAGCATCAGCAGGCTCTGCGCGTGACTGGCCTTGCGGCTGAGCACCACGAGCGTGCCCAGGCCCTGCGAGTCGCAGAAGGTGACGCCGCCGAGGTCGAGCACGATCCGCGGAGGCGGGTCGGCCAGCACCTCGTTGACGACGGTGCTGAGCTGGGCGGCCGTGAGCATGTCGATCTCACCGGCCAGGCGCAGCACTGCTTCGTCGCCCGTCCGGTGTAGCGTGATGGACAGTTCGGCACGATCCACCCGGTCAGCCTAGCGCGATCCGGCCGACCCGGCCTGTTGAGGCCGAGAGCCGCTGGCCGGCCTGTGTCGGGGCTGGTGACGGGTGCCGGCAGCGGGTGAGCCTGGTAACCCCGGCCCGGGGTGGCTGCTGGTTGACCGTCCGTCGCTGACACAATGGCGGCATCGTGACCGACATCGTTTCCGCCGGATCTGGCCGTTACCCGGCCGACGCGCCGGCTTCCGAGGCCCTGTTCGACCGCGCCCGCGCCATCGTGCCGGGCGGGGTGAACTCCCCCGTGCGCGCCTTCCAGGCGGTCGGCGGCACCCCGCGTTTCATGGTCCGTGGCGAGGGCCCGTGGCTGTACGACGCCGACGGTCGCCGCTACGTCGACCTGGTCTGCTCCTGGGGTCCGCTGATCCTCGGGCACGCCCACCCGGAGGTGGTGGAGGCCGTGCAGGCCGCCGCCGCTCGGGGCACCAGCTTCGGCACGCCCACCCCGGGTGAGGTGGAGCTGGCCGCCGAGATCGTCGACCGGACGCCGGTGGAGCAGGTACGCCTGGTCAACTCCGGCACCGAGGCCACCATGTCGGCGATCCGGCTGGCTCGCGGCTTCACCGGCCGTTCCAAGATCGTCAAGTTCGCCGGTTGCTACCACGGCCATGTCGACGCGCTGCTCGCCTCCGCCGGCTCCGGCGTGGCGACCCTCGGCCTGCCCGACTCGCCCGGTGTCACCGGCGCGGCGGCCAGCGAGACGATCGTCCTGCCGTACAACGACATCCGGGCCGTCGAGGAGGCGTTCGCCGCCGAGGGCCCGCACATCGCCGCGGTGATCACCGAGGCCGCCGCCGGCAACATGGGCGTGGTGGCCCCCCGCGACGGCTTCAACTCCCAGCTTGCCCGGATCGCGCACGCACACGGGGCGCTGCTCGTGGTCGACGAGGTGATGACCGGGTTCCGGGTCTCCCGCGCCGGGTGGCACGGCCTCGATGCCTCCGACGCCGACCTGTGGACGTACGGCAAGGTCATGGGTGGTGGGCTGCCCGCGGCGGCCTTCGGCGGGCGCGCGGACATCATGGCGCGTCTCGCGCCGGCCGGCCCGGTCTACCAGGCCGGCACGCTCTCCGGTAACCCGCTGGCCTGCGCCGCCGGCCTGGCCACGCTGCGGCTGGCCGACGACGCGCTGTATCGCAAGCTCGACGACACGGCCGCCGTCGTGGGCAAGCTCGCGTCCGACGCGCTGGCCGCCGCCGGGGTCCCGCACCGTTTGTCGTACGCGGGCAGCATGTTCTCGATCTTCTTCACCGATGCCGATGTCGTCGACTACGACAGTGCCCGCACCCAGCAGGTGCCGGCGTTCAAGGCGTTCTTCCACGCGATGCTCGCCGCCGGCGTCTACCTGCCGCCGAGCGCGTTCGAGTCGTGGTTCGTGTCGGCGGCGCTCGACGACGCCGCTCTGGAGCACATCGCCGCAGCGCTGCCGACGGCGGCGAACGCGGCGGCGGCGGCTGGTCACGGGGGGTCGTAAACGGTGAGCAAGACGGTGGTCCACGTGCTCCGGCACGGTGAGGTGCACAATCCCGACCAGATCCTGTACGGGCGGCTGCCCGGTTTCCGCCTGTCCGAGCTGGGCGTGCAGATGGCCAAGGCCGCCGCGCAGGGGCTGGCCGATCGGGAGGTCGTGCACGTGGTGGCCAGTCCGCTGGAGCGCGCCCAGCAGACCGCCGAGCCGATCGCCGCCCAGTTCGGGCTGCCGGTCGGGGTGGACGAGCGGCTGATCGAGAGCGCCAACTGGTTCGAGGGCAAGAAGGTCTCCCCGGGTGACGGGTCGTTCCGCGACCCGCGCAACTGGTGGGTGCTACGCGACCCGGTGACGCCGTCCTGGGGTGAGGCGTACCGGGTGATCGCCGAGCGGATGTTCGCCGCCGTGCACGCCGCCCGCGTTGCCGCCGAGGGCCGCGAGGCGGTGCTGGTGTCCCACCAGCTCCCGATCTGGACGCTGCGCCGCTACGTCGAGCGCAAGCGGCTCTGGCACGACCCGCGCAAGCGGCAGTGCGGGCTGGCGAGCCTCACCTCGTTCCACTTCGACGGCGCGAAGGTGGTGGGCATCGGCTACAGCGAGCCGGCCGCGCACCTCATCGCCCTCTCCGCGACAGCCCGGACGGCCAAGGGGGCCTGATGACCGCCCGGAGGTGGACCGCCGGTCTGCTCGCCGCCGTCACCACGGTGGCGCTGGTCGGCTGCACGTCGTCGAAGGGGCAGGAGAAGACCTGCTCGACCACCTCCGACGGCATCATCGAGTGCGCACCGGACCAGCGTTCGGCCCCTCCGAAGCTCGCCGGTGAGCTGCTCACCGGCGGCACCTACGACGTGAGTGCGGCCCGCGGGCAGGTCGTGGTGGTCAACTTCTGGGGCTCCTGGTGCGCGCCGTGCCGCGCCGAGGCCGACGACCTGGAAGCCACCTACCAGGCCACCAAGGGCTCCGGGGTGGGCTTTCTCGGCATCAACGTGCAAGACCAGCGGGACAAGGCCAAGGCGTTCGAGGAGGGCCGGGTCACCTATCCGAGCCTGTTCGACCCGTCCAGCCGTCTGGCGCTCGACCTGGACATCCCGCCGAACACCGTCCCGGCGACCGTGGTGCTCGACCGGGAGGGCAGGGTCGCGGTGGTGATCCGCGCCGCCGTCAAGCAGGAGGGCCTGCAACCGATCGTCGAGCGGGTCGCGGCCGAGAAGCCGGCGCCGAACTGATGGGTGAGACCTTCAAGGAGTTGGCCCAGAGCGGGCCGCTGGTGCTCGCCATCGGCGCGGCGGCGCTCGCCGGCCTGGTCAGCTTCCTCTCCCCGTGCGTGCTCCCGCTGGTCCCCGGCTACCTGTCGTACGTCACCGGTCTGGCCGGCGCAGACCTGGAGGGCCGCCGCCCGGCGACGGCCCCCGCGCCCGCCGAGACCACCGGCGGGGGTGTCGCGGTCCGGGAGCGGACGGCACCGTCGGCGGCGGTCAAGGGGCGGGTGCTCGCCGGCACCCTGCTCTTCATCGCCGGCTTCACTGTCGTCTTCGTCGCCACCGCGATCCTGTTCGCCGGCATCGGTCGGGTCTTCTTCGACTACAAGCGCGAACTGCAGATCGGCATCGGCGCGCTGATCATCGTGCTCGGCCTGGGCTACCTCGGCATGATTCCCGCCCTGCAACGTGAGTTCCGGATCTCCCGGCTGCCGTCGGCCGGCCTGCTCGGCGCACCCGTGTTCGGCGCGGTCTTCGCGCTCAGTTGGGTGCCGTGCACCGGTCCGACCCTCGGCGCGGTGATGGGCATGGCCGCCAGCAGCGGTCAGAGCGACCGCGCCGTGGTGCTCGCCGTGGCGTACTGCCTCGGGTTGGGGATACCGTTCGTCGTCTTCGGGCTGGGCTTCCAGCGCCTGCTCGGGGTCTTCCGCGCCATCCGGCGCAACAGCCGCTGGGTCACCCGGGTCGGCGGCGCCCTGCTCATCCTGATCGGCCTGGCGCTGGTCACCGGCGGATGGCAGAGCTTCGTGATCTGGTTGCAGACCACCGTCGGGGTGGGCGAGGTGAGCATCTGATGACGGTCGTCGACGACCGACCGGAGACCGTGGCTCCGGCGCCCCGGCGCCGGCCCAATCGGCTGCTGGCCCTGCTGCGCAACTCGTGGCGGCAGCTCACCAGCATGCGTACGGCGCTGATCCTGCTCTTCCTGCTGGCCATCGCCGCGATCCCGGGTTCGGTGCTGCCGCAGCGGGGGATCAGCCCGGAGAAGGTCAACCAGTACTTCACCGACCACCCGGACTGGGCCCCCCGACTGGACCGGATCGGCGCGTTCGAGGTCTTCGGTTCGGTCTGGTTCTCCGCGATCTACCTGCTGCTGTTCACGTCGCTGATCGGCTGCATCACGCCCCGGCTGCGCGACCACGTCCGGGCGCTGCGGTCCCGGCCACCGGCCGCGCCGAAGCAGCTGGCGCGGCTGCCGCAGCACGCCGTACTGCCCGCCCCGGCCGGTGGCGCGGCCGCCGTCGCCGAGGTGCTGCGCAAGCGACGCTGGCGGGTCGAGGTTCGCGGCGACGAGATCTCCGCCGAGAAGGGCTACCTCAAGGAGACCGGCAACCTGCTGTTCCACACGTCGCTGATCGCGGTGCTGATCGGTGTCGCGCTCGGCTCGTGGTACGGCTGGAGCGGCAACCGCCTGCTCGTGGCGGGCGCGGACAACGCGTTCTGCAACACCCGCCAGCAGTACGCCGAGGCCAAGCTCGGCCCCCGCGTCGACAGCGCGGACCTGCCCCGCTTCTGCCTGCGGCTGGACGACTTCCAGGCCCGGTTCCTGCCGTCCGGCCAGCCGGAGTTCTTCAACGCCCGGGTGACCGTCGACGGCCCGGACGAGCCGACCCGCAGCGCGGACTTCTCGGTGAACTCACCGCTGCGACTCGCCGACGCGAGCGTCTACCTGCTCGGCCACGGGTACGCCCCGGTGATCCGCTACACCGACCGGTTCGGCAACAGCCAGGTCAGTGACGAGCCGTTCCTGACCACCGGCGACATGGGCCTGACCAGCGAGGGGCTGGCTGCCTTCCCGGACGCGAACGTCGACCCGGCCACCGGCAAGCGGACACCGGGTGAGCAGATGGCGTTCACCGGCATCTACCTGCCCACCGCGCCGCAGCAGGCCCCGTTCGTCCGCTCCGAGTACCCGACCGAGCGCAACCCGGCGCTGAACCTGGTCGCCTACCGGGGCAACCTCGGCCTGGACGCCGGCATCCCCGGCTCGGTCTACCAGCTCGACCAGCGGCAGGTGCGCAACGGCAAGGTCAAGGAGATCGGCAGCAAGCTGCTCCGCAAGGGCGAGAAGTGGACGCTTGACGACGGCACGACCGTCGAGTTCCTGGGCACCGAGCGGTACGTGACGCTCTCCGTCCGGCACGACCCCGGCTCGACGCCGCTGCTGGTGAGCTGTGGCGCCCTGCTGGTCGGGCTGATGGGCTCGCTGTTCGGTCGCCGCCGCCGGGTGTTCTTCCGGGTGGCACCGGCCGACCCGGCGGATGGATCTCCGACGGGCGGTAGTAGCTTGATGGAGGCCGGTGGGTTGCCGCGCACCGACTATCCAGGGTTCGCCGACGAGTTCGCCCAGCTCGTCACCGCCGTGAGCGGTGCCGACGGGGCTGCCGAGCGGGCCGGCACCGACGCTGACTCCAGCGACCGGGCCGGTGTGCGAGAAGGGACCGAGTGATGTCCGCGCTCTCCGACAATCTGGTGACCTTCGCGATCCTGACGTACCTGATCGCGATGATCAGTCACGCCGTCGAGTACGCGCTGGGCAACGCGCGTACCCGGGTCGCCGTGGCGTCGCCCGCCCGCGAGCTGGTGGGGGCGGGGGTCGGCGGTGGCGGTGGCGTCATCCCGGAGCCGCCCGCGCCGGTCCCGCCGACGGCCGACGGCGCGGCGCGTCGGGCCCGGATCGCCGGCCTGGTCGCGGTGGGGGCCACCGCGTTGGCCGCCGTGCTGCACCTCGCGGCGCTTGTCACGCGGGGTCTGGCCGCTGACCGGATGCCCTGGGGCAACATGTACGAGTTCGTGCTCACGGTGACGTTCATCGGGGTCGCGGCCTGGCTCGTGGTGCTCTGGAAGCGGCCGGCGCTACGCAAGCTCGGGCTGTTCCTGACCCTGGTGATGGTGCTGCTCGTGGCCACCGCCGAGCTGGTCCTGTACGTGCCGATCGTGCCGCTGGTGCCGGCCCTGAACTCGTACTGGTTCGTCATCCACGTCTCGACCATCGTCTTCGCGTCCGGCATCTTCCTGCTCGGCGCGGTGCCGGCGGTCGGCTTCCTGATGCGCAACGGGTACGAGCAGGGCAAGCGGAGCTTCCCGTACACCCTCGCGAAGCGGCTGCCCGGCGCGGTCAGCCTGGAGCGGCTGACCTTCGCGCTGCACGCGTTCGCGTTCCCGATCTTCACGTTCGCGGTCATCGCCGGCGCGATCTGGGCCGAGGCGGCCTGGGGCCGGCCGTGGGGCTGGGACCCGAAGGAGACCTGGGCGTTCATCTCCTGGGTCGTCTACGCCGGCTACCTGCACGCTCGCGCCACGCCCAGCGTGAAGCGCAACGTGGCCACCTGGATCGCGGTGATCGGCTTCCTCACCATGCTGATGAACCTGTTCGGCGTGAACATCTTCTTCACCGGCCTGCACTCGTACGGCGGGCTGAACTGACCCTGGTCGACGACGCGCGGGCCGGCCACGGAATCGTCCGTGACCGGCCCGCCGTCTTTCGCTGCCCTGGTCAGCTCACGGTCACCGGGGCGATGTCGTTGCTCGGGTCGTCGTCAACCCGGGGGTAGCGGCCGTACGGCTGCACCTCGCCGGCGGCTCCGGTGAGGCTGTCGATGCGCAGGTCGAAGGTGACCGTGTGGCTCGTCCCGGCCGGGAACACGGCCCCCGGCCCGTTGCAGTACCAGGTCGTCGGGGCGTCTCCGGCGGTCTCATCGTCGCCGTTGAGCCAGCAGCCCGACGGGTTGGCGAGCACTGTGGTGCCGGCCGGCGGCACGAAGAGGAAGGCGCCGACGCCGTCACCGGAGTTGGTGGCGTCCGGGACACCGGGGCCCTCGTTGCGGAGGCCCACCGTGACCCGGACGGTGTCACCGACGGCCCCGGTGACGGTTGCGCCCTCGGCGACGATGTCGAAGGCGCCCTGGAGGTTCCGCAGGTAGGTCTGCCCGCCAGCGCCGGTCACCTCGACCGGGATCACGCCGAGCGGCCGCCCGACCGCGCGCAGCCGCAGTGCCTGGTCGGCCTCGCGGCGCGCGAGTTTCACACCACTGGGCAGCGGCCCGGCGCTGGCCAGCGGCTCCACGATCTGCGTGATCCGCTTGTCGCCGAGGGTGGCCGGGCCGACCGTGGTGGCGAGCCCGCCGCGCAGCTCGTGCCGCTGGCCGGGCGCGAAGGTGCCCCGCACGGTGCAGACGGCCACGGTGGCGAGCACCTGGTCGGTGCCGTACCGGCAGTTGCGGTAGCTCGCCGGGACCAGGCCCACCGGGAAGCGCATGGTGAGCCGCAGGTCCACGGTCGGCTGGTCACCGGCGTTGACCACGGCCACCGGGACGGGGCGCGTGTCGCCCACCTCGACGCCGGAGACGTACTCGTCGACCATGTCGAGCAGGTCGGGCCCGGACCGCACGGTGATCGTCGCCTGCTGGGTGTACGCCTCGGTCTGCTCGCCGAACGCCGTGTAGTCGAGCGTGCCGGTCACGCCGTCGGCGGCACCGGGAGCGGCCCGGAACACCACCGGCACGGTTCCGGTGAGCGTGCCGAAGTCGTCGACGGCGTTCGGTGGCATCGGGCAGGTGACCGAGGTGGCCTCGGTGACGCACCAGTCGGGGAAGCTGGCGGTGGCCACGCCGGCCAGGCCGGCCAGGTCGATGGTCACCCGGGGCTGGGTGGCCCCGGTGCTGGTCAGGGTGAGCGGCACCGTCCGGGCGGGAGCACCGGGGCCGCCGACCGTCAGGTCCCCCAGCCAGCCGCTGACCCAACCGGGGTCGTCAGCGGCCGCAGCGGGACCGGCCACCACGCCGACCGCCGTGGTGGCCACGACCAGCGCGCTCAGACCGCGCAGGAGCCTGCCACGCGTAACGTGCACAGATCTCATCGATCTCCTTGGTGAGGGATGAGCCGGTCGGTAGAAGCCGGGGCTGCTGCGACCCGACCCGACCGGCACCCCTGATCCTAGAGATCGCCTGTGACAGTTCTCGATCAGTCGATCGGAGCCTGAACACCGTCGGAACGGGCCTCGCCGCGTGGCGGCGGCCCGGGTCGCCAGCGGCGCAACGCCCGCTCGACCTGGATGGTGACCTGATAGGACACCTCGGGCAGGTCGGCCAGCCCGATCCGCTCGCCCCGCAGCGCCACCTGCGCGTGCAGCTCCCGGGCGATGGTGTCGCGCAGCTCGACCAGCAGCGGCGACAACCCGTCCGGGTCGCCGTCGACGTACGCGTCCGACATGCCCCCAGCCTGCGCCGGGGTCCGGCCGTTCGGCCAGGACCGGTGAGATGTGTCCGCAGGGCTTGACCCACGCCGATGGGGTGGCGTCCTGCGCCCCGCAGGGCACCACGTCGGCGATCCGGTGTGGAGCAGGGTCAGCCGCCGAACCAGCCCGGCACGTCGAGGCGGAACCAGTTAGCCGAGGCCATCGTGCGCAGGTCGTCCTCCAGGGCGGCGACGCGTTCCTCGCCCAGGGCCTCGGCCCACTGCTCGCGCAGCCGGTCGAAGGTCTCCGCCGAGCGGCGTAGCCCGTCGGCGCCGTGTTCCGTCACCCGGACCAGCCGGCGGCGGGCGTCGGACGGATCGTCGACCCGTTCCAGGTAGCCGACGGCGACCAGCCGGTCGACAGTCTTGCCGGCCGCCTGCTTGGAGATGCCCAGTCGTTGGCCCAGCTCGGTGGCGGTGGTGCCGTGCACCCCGACGGCCTGCAACACGAAGCCGTGCAACGGGCGCAGCTCGGGATGCCCCTGCCGGGCCAGTTCGGCGTGCAGGTCGTCGATCAGGGTGCGGAAGCCGGCCAGCAGCAACAGCGGGAGTTGGAAGCCGGGCCGGGCGGGATCAGCGGTTGCCATGTTCGACAACCACGTTTACTATTTGGTCAACCACGTTGACCATCTTACGGCGTACGCCGTGGAAGCAGGTAACCATGTCCGTCTTTCCCGTCCACACCGCCGAGACCGCACCCACCGCCGCCCGCCGGACCGTCGAGGGCGTACGCGGCCGGTTCGGCTGGCTGCCCACCCCGGTGGCGCTGATGGCCGAGTCGCCACAGCTGCTCAGCGGCTTCCTCACCGCCAGCGCGGGCTTCGAACAGACCAGCCTCGCGCCGGTGGAGCGGGAGGTGGTCATCCTGACCGTCTCCACCTCGCACGAATGCCACGTCTGCGTGGCCCTGCACACCGGCAAGCTCACCGAGATCGGCGCGAGCACCGCGCTGATCACCGCGCTGCGCGCCGGCACGAAGCTGCCCGAGCCGGGACTGGAGGCGCTGCGCCAGTTCACGCTGGCCGTGCTCAGGCACCGGGGCGCGGTGCCCGACGAGGAGTTGGAAGCCTTCCTGGCGGCCGGCTACCAGCCCCGGCAGGCGCTGGAGGTGGTGCTCGGCGTCGGGGCGTACACGATGTCCGCCTTCGCCAACCGGCTCACCCGCGCGCCGCTCGACCCGCCGCTGGCCGCCCACGCCTGGGCGCCCGCCGCCTGACCGCCGCATCGCCCGCCGCCCGCAGGGCTGACCAGCGGCTGCGGCCCTCAGCCCGCACCGAGGAAGTCGCGCAGCAGGGCCAGCATCTCGTCCGGGCGTTCCTCGTACAGCCAGTGTCCGCAGTCGTCGATCACCTCGCCGCGGACCGTGTCGGCGTACCGGCGGACCTGCTCGGCGACCTGTCCACCGAGGCTGGCCGACGCGCCGACGGCCAGCACCGGCATCGTCAGCTTCGTGGCCCGGTACGCCGCGTTGTCGACGATGTCCTGATCGAACGCCCGGAAGTAGGCGAAGCTGGCCGTCAGGTGCGCCGGGTCGCGCAGGTGGCGGGCGAACTCCTCGATGTCGGGCGCGGCCATGCTGCCCTTGCGCACCATCAGGGCATCGGTGAACCGGTCCACCCAGAGCGACTCCCGCCCGCGGACCAGCTCCTCCGCGAGCCCGTTGCCGATCGAGAAGAAGCCGAAGT
This sequence comes from Micromonospora sp. NPDC005194, assembly GCF_040608335.1. Classification (NCBI taxonomy): domain Bacteria; kingdom Bacillati; phylum Actinomycetota; class Actinomycetes; order Micromonosporales; family Micromonosporaceae; genus Micromonospora; species Micromonospora sp. NPDC005194. The sequence continues at coordinate 190,251 of NZ_JBEXIA010000007.1, forward strand.
TCCACACCCCCGGCCCGGCCGCGGTGAGCGCGGGGAACGTGTAGATGCTCTCGTCGGGAATCGGCGCCTCGGTGAGCGCCAGCCGGCTCACCCGCTCCGGATGGGCGGCGGCGTACGCGTACGCCACCATCGTTCCCAGGTCGTGCCCGACCACTCGCAGGTCGGCGGTCAGGCCGAGCTGGTCGAGCAGTGCGTGCAGGTCAGCGGCCACCGTCTTCTTGTCGTACCCGCCAGCGGGGGCGTCGCTGTCCCCGAACCCGCGCAGGTCGGGCGCGACCACGTCGTAGGAGCGTCCCAGCTCGGGCAGCAGGTGCCGCCACATGTGCGAACACTGCGGATAGCCGTGCAGCAGCACCAGTGGCGGGCCGCTGCCGCCCCGGACGTAGTTCATGGTGATCTCGCCGATCCGCGCCTGTTGCTCAGTGAACCCCGCCGGCATCCGCTCCGCCCCCATCGCTGCCTCCGTCCGCCCGCTTTGAGACTCGCGATACCCCGATATGGCCGTTGGATGCTGACTCAGGGTCGCGAGTTCGCTACCTTGCGGCAGGCGGATCGATGTGGTCCTTCATTCACGGCGGGAGGCGGGCGAATGGCCCCAGTGGTGTCGACGGTGGCGATGATCCGGGACCAGCTCCGCCGGTCGCGGCTCGCGGCCGGCATGAGTCAGGAGGAGTACGGCAAGCGGGCGCACTACTCGCCCTCCATGGTGTCGGCGGTCGAGTTGGGCCAGACCGTGCCCAACCTGGCGTACCTGACCCGGGCCGACGAGGTGCTCGACACCGGTGGGCTGCTGGTCTCGCTGCGCGAGCTGGGCCGGCGAGACGGTGAGCCGGTCTGGTTCCGGCCCTGGTTGGAGGTCGAGCGGGTCGCCACCCAGTTGCGCTGCTTCGAGTCGACGATGATCCCCGGCCTGTTGCAGACCGCCGACTACGCCCGCGCGGTGTTCCGGCTCGACCTGGGGCTCACCGCCGAGCGGGTGGAGGAGTTGGTGGCCGCCCGGCTGGAGCGGCAGGTGATCCTCGACCGGGAGCATCCGCCACAGCTCACCGCCGTGATCGACGAGGCCGCGTTGCAGCGCTTCGCCGAGGGCTGCGCCGGGGTGTTGGCCGATCAGCTCCGGCACCTGGTGGCGTGCGCCCGTCGGCCGCACATCCGGGTGCACGTGCTGCCGCAGGCGGTCGGGCTGCACGCCGGCCTGTTCGGGCCGTTCATCCTCGGTCGCACCGCCGACGGCAGTTGGCTCGGCTTCCTCGACAACCAGACCGGCGGCACCGCCGTCGACGAGAACAACGAGGTGGCGACCCTGCTCGGAAGGTGGGAGAGTCTGCGCAGTGACGCGCTGCCCCGGCAGCAGTCCATCGACCTGCTCGAGGAGATCGTGAAGCCATGGATCTGACCGGAGCCCGCTGGCACAAGTCCACCCGGAGCGGCAACAACAGCGGCGCCTGCGTCGAGGTCGCCGACAACCTGCCCGACCGGGTGCACGTCCGCGATTCCAAGGACCGCGACGGCGGCGTGCTGACCTTCAGCCCGGCCGCGTGGCGCGCCTTCGTCGAGCTGGCCCGCACCGACTGACCGCGCCGAACGACCGCGCCGCCGGTCCAGGAGCTGTCACTGGGCGGTGGCCCGCGCCGGCCTGCCCCGGTGGCCGCGCCGCGCCCGCCGGACCCGCGGACGGCCGTCGACCCCGGGCCGTCGCGGGTGTCACAGCACCCGCTGTGGGCCACCCCGGACCCGGTGCGGGAGACTGGGCGTCATGGCGGCTCGTGGCTTCCCGTACACCGATCTCAAGGACTTTCTCGCGGCGCTGGAGCGCGCGGGGGAGCTGCGTCGGGTCGACGTCCCCGTCGACCCGACCCTGGAGATCAGCGAGGTGGTCACCCGCACGGTGCGCGCCGGTGGGCCGGCGCTGCTCTTCGAGCACCCCACCCGGGGCGAGATGCCGGTGGCGATCAACCTGTTCGGCACCGAGAAGCGGATGGCGATGGCCCTCGGCGTCGACTCGCTGGACGAGGTCGGCGCCCGGATCGGCGCGTTGATCAAGCCGGAGCTGCCGGTCGGCTGGTCCGGCATCCGCGAGGGCCTCGGCAAGGTCATGCAGCTCAAGTCGGTGCCGCCGCGCAAGGTCAAGACCGCGCCCTGCCAGGAGGTCGTCTACTCCGGCGACGACGTCGACCTGGGCCGGCTGCCGGGGTTGCAGGTCTGGCCCGGCGACGGTGGGATCTTCCACAACTACGGGCTGACCCACACCAAGCACCCGGAGACCGGCAAGCGCAACCTGGGCCTCTACCGGCTCCAGCAGCACGGCCGGAACACGCTGGGCATGCACTGGCAGATCCACAAGGATTCGACCGCGCACCACGCGGTCGCCGAGCGGCTCGGCCAGCGCCTGCCGGTCGCCATCGCGATCGGTTGCGACCCGGTCGTCTCGTACGCGGCCAGCGCGCCGCTTCCCGGCGACATCGACGAATATCTGTTCGCCGGGTTCCTGCGCGGCGAGCGGGTGGAGATGGTCGACTGCCTCACCGTCCCGTTGCAGGTGCCGGCGCACGCGCAGATCGTCCTGGAGGGCTACCTGGAGCCCGGCGAGCGGCTGCCCGAGGGGCCGTTCGGCGACCACACCGGCTACTACACGCCGGTCGAGCCGTTCCCGGTGCTGCACATCGAGACGATGACCACGCAGCGCGATCCGGTCTACCACTCGATCGTCACGTCGAAGCCGCCGCAGGAGGACCACGGCCTCGGCAAGGCCACCGAGCGGATCTTCCAGCCGCTGCTCAAGCTGATGATCCCGGACATCGTCGACTACGACCTGCCGGCCGCCGGGGTGTTCCACAACTGCGCGATCGTCTCCATTCGCAAGCGCTACCCGAAGCACGCGCAGAAGGTGATGAACGCGATCTGGGGCGCGCACCTCATGTCGCTCACCAAGCTGATCGTGATCGTTGACGAGGACTGCGACGTACACGACTACAACGAGGTCGCCTTCCGCGCGTTCGGCAACGTCGACTACGCCCGTGACCTGCTGCTGACCGAGGGTCCGGTGGACCACCTCGACCACTCGTCGTACCAGCAGTTCTGGGGCGGCAAGGCCGGCGTCGACGCGACCCGCAAGCTGCCCACCGAGGGCTACACCCGCGGTTGGCCGGAGGAGATGACCATGGCCCCGGAAGTCGCGGCCCTGGTCGACAAGCGCTGGAAGGAGTACGGGATCTGATGGCCGTCCTCGACGCACCGGTGGAGAAGCCGGGCCGGGTCAAGTCCTTCCTCAAGCTCGTCGCGATCGAGCACTCGGTGTTCGCGCTGCCGTTCGCGTACCTGTCGGCGCTGACCGCCATGCAGGTCAACGGCGGGCACGTGCGGTGGCTCGACCTGCTGCTGATCACCGTGGCGATGGTCGGCGCGCGGACGTTCGCGATGGCCGCCAACCGGATCCTCGACCGGCGCATCGACGCCCGGAACCCGCGTACCGCCGGACGGGAACTGGTCACCGGGGCCGTGAGCGTGCGGACGGCCTGGACCGGCGCGGCCGTCGCGCTTGTGGTGTTCCTCGCCGCCGCCGCGCTGCTCAACCCCCTCTGCCTGGTACTGGCGCCGCTCGCCGTGGTGCCGCTGGTCGTCTACCCGTACGGCAAGCGGTTCACCAACTGGCCGCACGCCATCCTCGCGATCGCCCAGGCGGTCGGCCCGGTCGGCGCCTGGCTCGCGGTCACCGGCACCCTGGACGGCTCCTGGCCGGCCTGGCTGCTCGGCGCGGCGGTCGGCCTGTGGATCGGCGGCTTCGACCTGATCTACGCCTGCCAGGACTCCGAGATCGACCAGGAGATCGGCGTGCGCAGCGTGCCCGCCCGGTACGGCCGGCGCTTCGCCCTGCACGCCTCCACCGTCGCGCACGTGGTGACGTTCGCGCTGTTCATCTGGTTCGGCGCGCTGGTCGGCTTCGGTTGGCTCTGGTGGATCGGGCTGGCGTTGACCGCTGTCGCGTTCGGCTACCAGCACCTGGTGGTCAGCCCGACCGACCTCAGCAAGGTCAACCGGGCGTTCTTCACCGCCAACGGCTTCGTCGGCATCGCGCTGTTCGTGTTCGCCCTGCTCGACCTGGTGATCCGCCTCGACCTGCGTTCCTAGGCGTTGGTCGGGTAGCGGGCGCTCTCCAGCGTCCAGTCGATGGTGCCGCGCACCGCGTACGCGACCCCGTCGAGATGGTCGGTGACCGCCTCGTCCAACGCCGGCCCGAACGACGGCACGGCGGCGCGGAGCGCCACGAACTGTCGCATCGACTCCCGCCAGCGCTCGGCCACCCGGTCGACCGCCTCCGCCGCCGACACGCCCTGCTCGGCCTGCGTGGCCAGGACCAGGTTGTGCCCGCCCGAGGTGGCCCGGTCCCGGTCCAGCGAGGCCACGTCGTTGTACCAGGAGAGCAGGTCGTTGCCGGTGCGCGCGACCTGCCGCAGCAGCGGGTGATGGTAGACCGCATCGGGCAGCGGTCGGCCGCTGACGAACTCCACCAGCGGGTACGACACCTCCGCCGCCGAGGTTTCCCGCCGCAACTCGACGTACTCGCCGACGCTGGGACGGCGGCCGGCCTCCTTGTTGACCGCCTCCCGCCAGGTGCCGTCGAGGTGCCGGGCCACCGCGTCGGCGAAGCGCTGCCGCCACCGGGCCGGCATCCGGCGGCGCGGCTCCCGCCAGGCCAGCACCAGCAGCCGCCGCAGCGGACCGGTCAGGCCGCCGTGCCGGAGCCGGGGGCCGTCGTGCAGCAGTGCCAGCGTCCCGTCGCGCAGCGCCCGGATCTGCGCCGGATCGAGCCGGTTCGGCCCGTCGCACGCGTCGTCGACGAGGAAGAACCAGGTGAAGAGGGCGGTCAGCACCCGCAGGTCGGCTTCGCTGGCGTCCGGGTAGAGCCGCCCCGCGTACCGGGCGAAGCCGCCCCGGGCCAGCCGGTGCAGCGCGGCGTCGTCCAGCGGCAGACCCAGCTCGGGCAGCAGACCGAGCAGCCACTGCTGGACCCGGTCCGCGTGCGGCGAAGACCGGGCCGGAATCGGGCATTCGGCGCGCAGCGCCCAGAGGACCTCGCCGGTCGTCACCGATGCCTCCCGCGCGATCTGCTCCCGGTGCGAATCGCCACCGGCAGCATGTCAGGTCGGCGGGACGAGCAGAGACCCGCCCGGACATCTCGGACGGCTCGCGTCGACCGGATCGCGGGGGTGCCCACCGGCGTGCGACGCCGACCAGGCAGGCTGAGGGTATGCGGGAACCATGGGTGGTCGGGGTCTCCGGAGCCTCCGGCACGCCGTACGCGGCGGCCGTCGTCGGCGGGCTCCTCGACGCGGGCGAGTCGGTCGACCTCATCGTGTCCCGGGCGGCACGGCTCACCGTGCTCGACGAGACCGGCCGGTCGTTCCGCGACGCGCACTGGGCCGAGGACCTCGCCGCCTGGCTCGGCCGGGACCTGACCGACGCGGACGTACGGCACTGGCCGGCGGGTGACCTGGCCGCCGGGCCCAGCAGCGGCTCCTACCGGGTACGCGGAATGGCCGTGGTGCCCGCGAGCACGGCGGCCTGCGCGGGCATCGCGATCGGGCTCTCCAAGGACCTGCTGCAACGCGCCGCCGAGGTCAACCTCAAGGAGCGCCGACCGGTGGTGGTGGTGCCCCGGGAGACGCCGGTGACCCGCAGTCACCTGGAGCATCTCCTCGCGTTGCACGACGCCGGGGCGGTGGTGCTGCCGGCCAGCCCCGGCTTCTACGGCGCGGGCGCGGCGGCCAGCGCGCAGCAACTGGTCGACTTCGTGGCCGGCAAGGTGCTGGACGCGCTCGGCGTGCCACACACCCTGTTCCGCCGCTGGTCCGGCCAGCTCGGCGCGGCCCGGGGCTGAGCCGTCGGCTCAGCCCGTTCGGCCGGGACGCCCGGCCGGTTGTCGCAGCGGGACGCGGACCGGACTGGTGTCCGGTCCGCCTGACGTTGTCCGCACCAGTTCAGTACATGCCGGCGTTGGCCGGACCCGGCCCGGTGGAGGCAGCCGGACCCACGTTGCGTGGCTTTCCGACCTCGTCCACCTCGTCCAGCATGCCCTCCCCCTCAAGCAGGGCCCGCACCTCGGATTCCCGAAACCGGCGATGCCCGCCTGGAGTCCGGATGCTTCCTATCCGGCCGGCCGCCGCCCATCTCGTCACAGTTTTCGGGTCCACCCGAAACAGCGCGGCGACCTCACCCGGTGTCAGCAGGCGATCTCCAGTGTCCACAGCCCCCTCCTCGCGTCGACGAAGCCCCTGGCTGAACACACTGCCCCCGGCTGGTGCGAGCCCAGAGCCGTCATGAGGGACGTATGGCAATTACAGCACCAGGGACCTGGCCTGTCCGCCAAACGCGAAAAATGCACTGACTGGGAAGTTAGTAAATGGTACTGGTGCAACCCCTACCTAGACGGTCAGTTTATGAACGGTTACTCACTGTTCTGACCAACGGATGCCGAAGGCGTCGCGTTACGCCCAACACGTTAAGGTCACTCTCCGTGGACGCTATCGACCTGAGCCTCGTCGACCTGCTGCGGGGCAACGCCCGCCTCTCGTACGCCGAGCTTGCCCGGCAGGTGGGCCTCTCCGCCCCCGCCGTGCACGAACGCGTCGGCAAGCTGGAGAGCAGTGGCGTGGTCCGGGGCTACCGCGCGGACGTGGAACCCGAGGCGATCGGGCTGGGTGTCACGGCGCTCATCGGCATCGTCGAGGACTCCGGCGCGGACTCCGACGACATGCTGGAGTCGCTGCGGGTGCTGCCCGAGATCGAATCCTGCTACTTCATGGCCGGCGTCGAGTCGTTCCTGCTCAAAGCCCGGGTCGGCACGATCGCCGAGCTGGAGCAGCTCATCGTGCGGCTGAACCGGACCCCCGGGGTCGCCTCGACGCGCACCGCCATCGCCCTCTCCACCAAGTGGGAGAACCGCCCCCAGCCGCTCGGCCCGCCGCCCGCCTGACCCTGCTGCGCCGCGTACCCCTGGTGTCGTCCGGCGCGCGGCGGTAGCGTGCGCCGATGACCTCGCCGGGACGCGGAGCGGCCGTGGTGACCGGGGCCGCCGGCGGCCTGGGCCGCGCCGTCGCCGCCGCGCTGCACGCCGACGGCTGGTCGGTGCTGCTCACCGACCTCGACCCGGACGCGGCAGCGGCCGCCGCTGTGCCGTTCGGCGGCTGGTCGGCCGCACTGGACGTCCGCGACGAGGCCGCGTGCGCCGAGATCGCGGCGACCGCCGCGAGTCGAGGCGGCCTCGGCCTCTGGGTCAACAACGCCGGCATCCTGGTCACCGGCCCCTCCTGGGAGCACGACGGGCCGACCCGCCGCCGGGTGCTCGACGTCAACGCGCTCGGTGCCATGAACGGCACACTCGCCGCGCTGGCGGTCATGCGCGACCAGGGCCACGGCCACGTCCTGAACATCGTCTCGCTGGCCGGGCTCATCGCCGCACCTGGCGAGACGGTGTACGCCGCCAGCAAGCACGCACTGCTGGCCTTCAGCCTCGGCACCCTCTCTGACCTGCGGATGGCCGGGTACCGGCGGGTGCACGTCTCCTGCCTCTGCCCGGACGGCATCTGGACCCCGATGCTGCACGACCGGCTGGACGACCCGGGCGCGCTGGCCTCGTTCACCGGGTCGATGCTGACCCCGCAGCGGGTGGCCGCCCGGGCGGCCCGGCTGGCCCGCCGGCCCCGCCCGGTGGTCAGCCTGCCCCGCTGGCGAGGCGCCCAGGTCCGGCTGCTGGACGCCCTGCCCCGACTCGCCGTCGGACTGAGCCCTCTCGTCCAGGCCGTCGGCCGGGCCGGGCAACGCCGACAGTCACGCCGCTCGACGCCTCCGGACCGCGGCTGAGCGCCGCTGGCCTGCTTGCTAGGTTTCCCGCGTGACTCATCTCGACCGGTGCGACGAGGCCAGCCGCAGCTGGGTGACCGAGGCGATCGCCGCCGTCGAGGCGGACGCGAACCGCTCGGCCGACACCCACCTGCTGCCGTTCCCACTGCCCCGGGCCTGGGGAATCGACCTCTACCTCAAGGACGAGTCGTCACACCCGACCGGCTCGCTCAAGCACCGGCTGGCCCGTTCGCTGTTCCTCTACGGCCTCTGCAACGGCTGGATCGGGCCGCGCACCACGATCGTCGAGGCGTCCTCGGGCTCCACGGCGGTCTCCGAGGCGTACTTCGCCCGGATGCTCGGGCTGCCGTTCATCGCCGTGATGCCCGCCTCCACCTCGCCCGAGAAGATCACGCAGATCGAGTTCCAGGGCGGCCGTTGCCATCTGGTGGACGACCCGGCGGGCGTCGTGGTCGAGGCCCGCTGGCTGGCCGAGGACTCCGGCGGCCACTTCATGGACCAGTTCACGTACGCCGAGCGGGCCACCGACTGGCGGGGCAACAACAACATCGCCGAGTCGATCTACGCGCAGTTGGGGCTGGAACGCCACCCGATCCCGGCGTGGGTCGTCGTGGGCGCCGGCACCGGGGGCACCAGCGCCACCATCGGCCGGTACGCCCGCTACCGCCGCCTGGCCACCAAGCTCTGCGTCGTCGACCCGGAGAACTCCGCCTTCTATCCGGCCTGGCTGGCCGCCGACTGGTCGGTGCGCACCGGCAGGGGCTCCCGCATCGAGGGGATCGGTCGGCCCACGGTCGAGGCGTCCTTCCTGCCGTCGGTCGTGGACCGGATGGTCCAGGTGCCGGACGCCGCCTCGCTGGCCGCGATGCGCGCCGGCTCAGCGGTGCTCGGCCGCCGGGTGGGCGGCTCCACCGGCACCAACCTGTGGGGCGCGTTCGGCCTGATCGCCGAGATGCTCGCCGAGGGCCGGACCGGCTCGGTGGTCAGCCTGATCTGTGACGCCGGTGACCGGTACGCCGACACGTACTACTCCGACGACTGGGTGGCCGCCCAGGGCCTCGATCTGGCGCCCCATGCCGCCACCATCGAGCGCTTCCTGACCAGCGGCGCCTGGCCCGCCTGAGCAGCGCGTTCCCGGCCCGCAGGTCTCGCGGGCTCCGGCCTCCGGTGCGGGGCCGGCTTCGCGCGTCGGCGTGTCGGATCGGCTCGGTCACCGCGGGTCGATGCGCTCCGCCAGGCCGGGGTAGCGCACCACGTAGCCGTCGGCGTCCAGGTCGATGTCGGCCGTGAAGGTGCCGCTGGCGAACCGGACCCGGCCCGGCCCGAGCCCGGTGTAGATCTGCTCGGCCGGCACCACCTCCAGGCCGGGCAGCAGCACCCACGCGACGGTGATCCGGCGCGGCATGTCGGCCGGCCCGCTGGTCAGCCCGAGCCGGCGCACCGGGACGGCATTGAACAGCGGCGAGCCGCTCAGGTCGACGTCGAGCGCCTCGGCCAGGCGATCCGGGTCGTCGGTGCCCGGCAGGCCGGACCGGGGATGCCCGGCCCTGGTCAGCGCCGCGTCCAGGTCGCCCTGCTCGGCGGTGGTCACCCGCCACCGGGACGCGGCCCGCTCCAACGTCACCCGGCGCAGCCAGCCCGACCCCTCGGCCTCGACCTCGACGCGGGCGGTGCTCCAGTCGGGCGCCGTGGTCAGCCGGTAGCGGGCGGTGAACGGAATCGGGTCCACGGCGAGCAGCGTGCCCCGCGCCGCCAACCCGTCGCCGTCGGTGAACAGAGCCTGCTCACTGCCGGCGGTGTCCGTCCGGGACCAGAAGATCGACTTCGCCATGGTCGCCATGAGCCGGACGTTACGCGACCAGACCGACATCGGCCACGGCATGCGCGAACGCCGCCGCGAAGCGTGCGCTCCGCGACGGCGTTCCGGTGGATCAGTGGGATCAGTGGGTACGCGCCGCCGGCCGGCCGCCGAAACCGCGACGGTCGTCGCGCGGCCGGTCGTCCCGACCGCGACCCTCGGAGCGGTAACCACCCCGGGTGTCCCGGTCGGCGAAACGCCGCTCACCGGCCGGCCGGTCACCCCGGTCACCCCGGTCAGCCTGCGGCCGGTCGCCGAAGCGCCGCTCGCCGGTGGGCCGGTCGCCGTACTGCCGGTCGCCGGTCGGACGGTCGCCCGTCGGACGGTCGCCGTAGCGGCGCTCACCCTGCGGTCGGTCGCCGTACTGCCGGTCGCTGGTCGGACGATCGCCGAAGCGCCGCTCGCCGGTGGGCCGGTCGCCGTACTGCCGGTCGCCGGTCGGGCGGTCGCCATAGCGGCGCTCGCCCTGCGGTCGGTCGCCGAAGCGCCGCTCGCCGGTCGGTCGGTCGCCCCGGCCGTCCCGGTCGCCGAACTGCGGGCGGTCGCCGTAGCGCCGTTCGCCGGTGGGTCGGTCGCCGTAACCCCGGCTGTCCCGATCGGCGTAGCGGCGGTCGCCCTGCGGGCGGTCGCCGTACTGCCGGTCGCCGGTCGGGCGGTCGCCGTAGCGGCGCTCACCCTGCGGGCGGTCGCCGTAGCGGCGCTCGCCGGTCGGCCGGTCACCGAAGCGGCGCGGACCCCCGGAACGGTCGTCGAAGCGGCGTGCGCCGCCGGAGCGGTCGCCGAAGCCGCGAGGCTCCGCTTCCACGCGAACCGGGACGCCACTGGGCTCGCGGGCGCCGATCAGCTCGGCCAGCACCGGGTCGCCGACCCGGACGCGGGTCTCGGCCGGCGTCACGCCGGCCTTCTCCAGCATGGCGAGGGTGGTACGACGCTGCTTGGGCAGTACCAGCGTGGCGACCGCGCCGGACTCGCCGGCCCGGGCGGTGCGGCCGGCGCGGTGCAGGTAGTCCTTCGGGTCCTTCGGGGGGTCGACGTGCAGCACCAGGGTGACCCCGTCGACGTGGATGCCCCGGGCCGCCACATCCGTGGCGACCAGGACGTTCATCCGGCCCTCACGGAACTCGGCCAGGGTCTTGGTCCGCATCCGCTGGGTCTTGCCGCCGTGCAGCCCCCCGGCCCGTACGCCGACCGCCGCGAGCTGCTCGACGAGCCGGTCCACACCCAGCTGGGTGCGGGCGAAGACCATGGTCCGCCCGTCCCGGGCGGCGATCGACGCGGCCACCGGGAACTTCTCGTGCGGCGGGATCAGGAGCATGTGGTGATCCATGGTGGACACCGACGCGGTGGACGGCGCGGTGGAGTGGGTCACCGGGTCGTTCATGAACCGCCTGACCAGCGCGTCGACGTCACCGTCGAGGGTGGCCGAGAAGAGCAGCCGCTGACCGTTGGCCGGCGTCTTCGCCAGCAGTTCGGTCACCTCGGGCAGGAAGCCCATGTCGGCCATCTGGTCAGCCTCGTCGAGCACCGTCACCTCGACGTCGTCGAGCTGGCAGATGCCCCGCTCGATCAGGTCGCCGAGCCGGCCCGGGGTCGCCACGATGACCTCCACGCCGCGCCGGAGCGCGTCGATCTGGCGGTCGTACGGAACGCCGCCGACGGCGGTCTTCAAGAAGATGCCGACGGACTTGCCCAGCGGCACCAGCGCATCGTTGACCTGCATGGCCAGCTCACGGGTGGGAACCAGGACCAGGGCGCGCGGCCGCATCGGCCGGGCCCGGTTGCGGGTGGCGAGCCGAGCGATCATCGGCAGGCCGAAGGCGAGCGTCTTGCCCGACCCGGTCTGCCCACGGCCCAGCACGTCCCGGCCGGCGAGGGCGTCCGGAACGGTGGCCCGCTGGATCTCGAACGGAGCGGTGATGCCCTGGCGGGCCAGGGCACGAACCAGCGGCTCGGGCAGACCCAGGCCGGCGAAGTCGATCGGCTCGGCGGTCTCGGACAGAGTGTTCTCGGTCGAGACCGGCTCGGCCGCGACGACGCTGGACGTCTCCGGGGCTGCGTCGATCGCCACCGGGGTGGAATCGAAAACGGACGAAACGGTGCTGGAGTCAGCAGAGGTGGTCAACAAATGCCTTTCGAGCGGGGCGCATCTTCGCGATGGCCTGCCGCGGCTGTGCCGCCGGATCGCCCGCAAGATCGCCCAAGGGCGCACACCACGCGCGCCGGGTCAGTGATCTCGACTAGTGTACGGCGCTTCGGCGAAGCCGCCAGCCGGTTGACCGACGGTAGTGGGCGGACTCACGGACCCGCGAACCCGCCCGGTCGCCGGATCAGCCGTTGAGCACGCTGCCCACCAGGCCGTCCAGGGCATCGTTGGCGAGCAGCACGACCAGCACGCTGATCCCCACCAGCAGCCCCAACGCGGCGATCAGGACGATCACCACCCGGGTGTTTCGCGATCGCTCGGCCGGCGTGTCCGACCAGCCCTGGGCGAGGATGTGCCCGGTCAGCGACCCGGAATTCTCCACCGCCGCGTTGGCCGGCAGGGCGATCGTGGCGAACCCCGGCCCCTCACCGCCGCCGTAGACGGTGCCCGCCAGGTCGGTGCCGCCGTCGCGCCTTCCGGCGTGGGGGCCGGCCGGCGCGTCCCGCCGGGCGGGGCCTCCCGGCGGCGTGGTCGTCCGGTAGCCCGTACCACCGGTCGCTGGCGTGCCGGCGGTGGACGGTGGCCAGCTCGGCAGCGCGGGCGCCGGCACCACCGGTGGGGCCGAGACAGGAGCCTCGGCCCGTGCGCCGCTCGGGGCCGACGTTGCGGCATCCGATGTCCGTGCGCTGCTCGGGGCCGACGTCGCGGCACCCGACGCCCATGCGTTGCTCGGGGCCGACGATGCGGCATCCGATGTCCGTGCGTTGCTCGGGGCCGACCAGGCGGCATCCGACGTCTGTGCGCCGCTCGGGGCCGGCGGTGCGGCATCCCGGCTCGGCTGTGCCCCGGTCGGGGCGACGTGCGAGGCGTTGACGGTTCGGGGTGCCGCGTCGGTCACGGACGGCCACGCGGCCGGCGGCGCGGAGACCGACGCGGTGGCCCGTACGCCCGGCGTGCCGATCGTCGCCGGGGGCGGCGGGAACGGTGGCGCTGGCATCGGACCGGGCGGCGGCGGTGGCGCGGGCACCGGCGGGCCGGGCGGCGGCATCGGCGGCCCGGGAACCGGTGGTGTCGGCGGGCCCGGCATGGGCGGCAGCGGCGAGGGCGGCGGCACGGGTGGCCCTGGCACGGGCGGCACCGGGGCCGGCGGCGGCGTGGGGGAGGGGCCCGGCGTCGGCGACGGACCGGGCGGGTACGGACCCGGACTCGGCGCGGGCTCCGGGTCACCCGGCCCGGGAGGCGTCGGTTCCGGGGTCGGCGGCTCGGGAGGCTGCACCGGCTCCGGAGGCTGCGCCGGCTCCGGCGGCTCGGGATTCACCGGCCCCGACCGGTAGACGGCGGACGTGCTGGCCCGGGAGTCCGGCGTGCCCTCGCTGCCGGCCGCGACCCGGCTGCTGCCCGGCACCGTGGCGCTGGCCCGCGCGGGAGCGGTCGAGGTGGCTCGCTGGCCGGGCAACGGGACGCCGACCGGGCTGGCCGAGCCGGTCGCCCGGTAGGTGGTCGCGCTGGCCGGGGCGCTCGCCGGGAGATCACCGGGCAGCGCTCCGACGGTCGCGACGCTCGCGCGGGCCCGCACCGGGGCCGCGGCGGTCGGGGCAGGGGCAGCGTCATCCGGCGCCGGCTGCTCGACGTCCGCCTCGCGGGGCTGAGCGATGGCAGCGTTCTCGGCGCGAGCGTCGTCGGTGCCAGCGTCGTTCGCGGCGTCGTCCTCGGGCGCGGCGGCGTTCACGTCGGGCGTGGCGGCCTTCGCGTCGTCCGTGGCAGCCTTCGCGTCGTCGGCGGCCTCCGTGGGGGCCTGCCCGTCGAGCGTGGCGGCGGCTTCGCCGTCGAGCGGGTCGGCCTCCGTCAGCGCGGAGTCGACACTCTCCGCCGGATCTCTCTGCTCGGCCATCTCCGCCCTCCGCGCCACGCTCGCACCCGGCCCGTGACATCGGACCGGATGTGCCTGGTTGTCACCGTGCCACAGATCGCCCCGGGCGGACAGCCGGAGCCCGTGTGGCGGCTCAGCGGGCGGTGCTCGGGCTGTTCGTCGGGCTGTCGCTGGACGTCCCGCTCCGGGTGGTGGACGGTGTGGCGGTCGCGGAGGCTGATGCGCTGGTCGGTGCCGTGGTGGGTGGCGGCGGCGGGGTCGACGGCGTGTTCGTCGGGCTGCCCGTCGGGGTCGGCGTGCTGCTGCCGGTCGGCTTCGGGGTCGGGGTGGCGGTGGGCTTGGGGGTGGCCGATCCGGTCGGCTTGGGCGTCGGCTTGGTGGTCGGCGTCGGCTTCGCGGTGGGGGTCGGCTTGGTGGGCGGGGTCGGCGTGGTGGTGGGGGGCGGCGGAAGGGGCACGGTCGGAGTCGGCACCGCCCCGATCACCCGGGTCGCGGCGTAGAGCCGGGACCAGCCGACCACCGAGATCTTGACCACGTCGCCGGTCGTGGGCGCCTGCACCATCTTGCCGTTACCGATGTACATGCCGACGTGGTGGATCGTGGTCCAGCTGCTGCCGGAGGCGAAGAAGAGCAGGTCGCCGGGGAGCAGTGCGCTCTGCGGCACGGTGCGGGAACGGGTGGCCGCGTACTGGTCGCGGGAGACCCGGGGCAGGTCGAAGTAGTCGGCGCCCGGGGACCGGTACGCCGCCCACATCAGACCGGAGCAGTCGAACTCGTCCGGCCCCTCCTCCGACCACTTGTACGGGTCGCCGAGCTGGGCGAGCGCGTACCGGACGGCGGCAAGCGCCCGCGGGTGCGCGGACATCCCGCTGCTGCTCTGGCCGACGACGTAGCCCGCGCCCAGCTGCTGCTCGGCGGCCTCCTGCTGACGCTCGAGCTCGATCAGCTGCGTGGCGTTGTCCTTGCGCAGTTTGAGCAGGCTGGCCTCGGCGGTGCGCAGCGCCTTCTCGCCGGTGGCGAACTCGGCCTCGGCGGCGTCGACGGCGGTCTTGGCCGTGGCGTGCGCCTGGTAGGCGGCCTGCTCGTTGGCGCGAGCCCGGGACAGCTCGCCGGCCACGGCGGTGGTGGCGCCCTCGACCTTCTCGCCACGGTTGATCCGCTGGAGCCGGCTCAACCCCTGGATGTCGTTGGCGAAGTCACCGGGCGGCAGGGCGGCGGCTGCCTTGACCGCGTCCGAGGCGGCCGCGTCGGCTGCCTGCTGGGCGCGCAGGAGGGCGTCCTGCGTGGTCGCCAGCACCTTGCCGGCGGCGGCGAGCTGGGCCTGCGCGTCGGTGCGTTTCTGCCGGGTCAACAGGAGTTGGTCGCCGAGCAGGCCGACCTGGCTCTCGGCGGCGGCGATCTGGGCGGCCAGCGGGCCGGCGCCGACGTTGACCACCGGCGGGGCGGGGATGCCGGCGACGGGCGGGCTGCCGGGCACCTGCGGCGCGCCGATCGACGGCGGGCGGGCGCCGGTGTCCGGCACCGTCGTGGGCACGGCGGGCTCGGCGTACGCGGGAGTGGCCAGCACGGCGGCGGCGATCGCGCCGAGCAGGGCTGCCCAGAGCTTCGGTCGCAGCACCGGCGAGATCACCGGGCTCCGTCGTCGCTGCCGTCGCCCGCGCCCGCTGTCGACCATTCCACTCCCCGTCCGGTGCTCGGCGCCGCGCTCGGTGGGCACGGCCGTCGGGACGGTACCAGTGTGTGAGTTCCGCCCCACCTTGTCTTACCGCACGACGGCAGTGATGTCGATGCATCGGTGGGTTACGGGAGGCTGAGAGTCCGGTGAAGTGGATCGCTGCCGCCGACCGTGCCGCCGGGGCCACCGGAACGCCGACGTACCCTCGGGAGGGACCGCAGGTGGAAGGGACGTGCCATGGACGCCGGACTCAAGCGTGAGCTCGAAGCGAAGGTGTACGCCGGTGAGCGGCTGAGCCGCGAGGACGGCATCGCCCTCTACGACAGCGACGACCTGACCTGGTTGGGGCGGCTGGCGCACCACAAGCGCACCGAGCTCAACGGCGAACGGGTGATGTTCAACGTCAACCGTCACCTCAACCTCACCAACGTGTGCTCGGCGTCGTGTGCGTACTGCTCGTTCCAGCGCAAGCCGGGCGAGAAGGACGCGTACACGATGCGCATCGACGAGGCGGTCCGCAAGGCCAAGGAGATGGAGGACGAGCAGCTCACCGAGCTGCACATCGTCAACGGCCTGCACCCGACGCTGCCGTGGCGCTACTACCCGAAGGTGCTGCGCGAGCTGAAGGCGGCGCTGCCGAACGTCAAGCTCAAGTGCTTCACGGCGACCGAGGTCCAGTGGTTCGAGAAGATCAGCGGCCTGAGCGCCGACGAGATCCTCGACGAGCTGATGGACGCCGGCCTGGAGTCGCTGACCGGCGGTGGCGCGGAGATCTTCGACTGGGAGGTCCGGCAGCACATCGTCGACCACGCCTGCCACTGGGAGGACTGGTCGCGCATCCACGCCCTGGCGCACCGCAAGGGCATGAAGACCCCGGCAACCATGCTGTACGGCCACATCGAGGAGCCCCGGCACCGCGTCGACCACGTGCTGCGGCTGCGCGAGTTGCAGGACGAGACCGGCGGCTTCGCGGTCTTCATCCCGCTGCGCTACCAGCACGACTTCGTGGACTCGGCGGACGGCAAGATCCGTAACCGGATCCAGGCGCGCACCACGATGGCCTCGCCGGCCGAGTCGCTGAAGACGTTCGCCGTGTCCCGGCTGCTCTTCGACAACGTGCCGCACCTGAAGAACTTCTGGGTGATGCACGGTCTCTCGGTGGCCCAGCTCTCGCTGAACTTCGGTGTGGACGACCTGGACGGCTCGGTGGTCGAATACAAGATCACGCACGACGCCGACTCGTACGGCACCCCGAACACCATGCACCGCGACGACCTGCTGCACCTGATCTGGGATGCCGGGTTCCAGCCGGTCGAGCGGGACACCCGCTACAACGTGGTCCGGGAGTACGACAAGGCGCCGTCGCTGGCCGAGCGCCGCGCCGAGCCGCAGCAGGTCTGGGCCTGAGGCACCACGTACCCTCGCAGTCGATGACCGAGCAGCGCGGAGCCGAGCAGCAGGGCGGGTTTCCCCGGCGGGACGCCGAGGGACGCGTGCGTACCCTGGGCGATCTGCTCGGGGTGTGCCTGGCCGGCGTGGTCATCGGCGTGCTGGCGCTCGTGCTGTTCGAGTGGGCGTTCGCCTCGTTCGGCGCCGGCGACTTCGGCCACACCAACGGTTGGCTGGCGGTGATCCTGCCGGCCTGGCTGTTCTGGGACGATTTCCGGGCCTGGGATTTCGGCGCGGCCCGGGTGGTGGCGGCGTTCGTCGCGCTGGCGGTCGCGGTGCTCGTGGGGCTGCTGGTCGCCGGGCTGGCCGCCGGGTTCCCGCCGCTGCTGTCCGGCGCGTTGGGGGCACTGGCGTTCACCGTGGCGTACGCGCTTGTCTGGTTCCGCGGCGTCCGTTGGCTGGCCCGCCGGACCGGCTGACCCCGACCAGGTTGACTCTTCCGCCGGCACCGGCGGCTGACGGAGAGAACGGAAGTGGTGCAGGTGAGCGCGGCGGTCAAGTACACGCTGGGCCGGATCGGGCTGTTCGTCGCCGTGCTGGCGGGTCTCTGGCTGGTCGACATGAACGTGTTCCTGAAGCTGATGCTGGCGCTGGTCTTCTCCGCCGCGCTCTCCTTCTTCCTGTTGCGCGGCTGGCGCGACGAGATGGCCGAGGAGATGGCCAGCGCCGCCGAGCGCCGCCGCACCGAGAAGGAACGCCTCCGCGCGGCCCTGGCCGGCGACGACGACCACCCCGACGAGCCTGAGCGGAAGCCGTAGGGCCGGAACGCCGCTCCACCGCCGTGATCAAGAGGTTTGCGTCACCAGGACGGCTTCCGGTGACGCAAACCTCTTGATCAACGGCGTTCGGCGCAACCGGCGTTGGGCGCAACCGGCGCTGGGCCTACCAGTTGGTGGAGCCGGGGACCTTGGGCCAGGGCTTCGAGGTGGGCTTGATGAGGTACGCGATGCCGCCCGAGCCGCCGGAGACTCCGCCGCTGGCGTTGGTGCGCTTGGTCCGCAGCCAGATCTGCTCGAACTGCGCCCGCTTGTAGACGTTGCGCACGACGTCGTTGCTGGACGACGCGGGGTCGTTGACGATGACGTCGCCGTCGGCGGTGAAGCCGACCACCACGAACAGGTGCCCGGAGGTGCCGTAGTTCGCCCCGTCCAGCTCGCTGGCGAGGAAGGACTGGCTGGTCACCACGGGGATGCCGGCGGCGATGAAGCGCTCCAGCTCGTCCAGCGAGTGCAGCCGGGTCACCCGCCCCTCCAGCCCGGGGAAGCTGGCTGCGTACGCGGTGTTGAACGGCCAGTTGCCGGCGCCGTCGTACGCGTAGTCGTAGGTCATCCGGGCGGCGTGGTTGACCGTCGGGTCGGGATAGGTCGGGTCCACCCAGGAGGTGTCGGCCTCCGACGGCTTGCGCCCCCAGTACTCGACGACCATCTCCGTGGAGGTGGGCGAGCACCACGCCTCGCCGCCGCCGTCGTACTCCGGGTAGTGCCCGGCGTGCACGTTCTGCGAGTAGCGCGGCACCGGCAGCTCGACACCCCAGGCGATGTGCCCGGCGCTCGGCGGCACGGTGAACCGGTCCGGCACGGTGGAGCTCATCGCGCCGAGCATCCGCACCACCGGCGCGGCGGTCTGCCCCGGGGCCCGGTAGAGGGTCAGCCGCAGCTGGTACGACCGCAGCAGCACTCCGGCGTCGGCGTCGTCGATGCTGAAGGTGTCCGTCCAGATCGTCGACCAGGGGTCACCCTGCTTGTTGACGCTGGTCCGCTTGATGTCGGTGTCGCCGGAGGCCCAGCGGCCCATGACGTACCACGGGGTCTGGTCGCCGCTGGTGTAGCTGCCCTGCATCTCCACCTGGATCCAGGTGCCGGCGGGGGTCTCCGCGTTCCAGGAGGTGATCAGCTCGGTCGCGTCGAAGCCGATCCGGGTCACCGGCGAGGTCCAGGTGCCGTACTCCCAGGTGCGGGTGGTGCCGGTGTGCGGGTCGGCGTACTCGATGGTGCCGGCCGGGCGGGCCAGGGTGACGCCCGCTCGCGCGCCGGGCACGACGCGGGTGCCGTCCCGGCTGCCCCGGTGCCAGTCGGCGGGGCCGGACCAGTCCTGGAAGGTGATCTGCTCGTCGTGGGTGGGGGCCGGCGGCCGGGCCGCCGTCGCGGGGGCTGCGGTGGCGAGCAGGGTGAGCGCGCTGACGCCGGCGAGGGCGGCCGCGTGCAGGCGGGAGGAGGCCATGGGTGCTCCGCGGTGTCGAGTGGGGGCATCGTCGCTGGTCAGTGTTCCGCTTGGAGGGAAGTTTCGCCAGATGTTCGACGGCAGAAAATCTTTGCCGCAGCGATGGTCAACCTGGGATGCACAAGGCAGCGATCGATATTGATATGACCATGTGACTGATGGTGAAGTGTGCTTCACCGAGCGGGACATCCCGCCCTCCGAGGAGGTAGTCCATGACCCTGGGCAGACCCCACCCTCTCCGTCGTCTCCTGGTGCTCGCCGTCGTCACCGGGCTGGGAATCGTCACCGTCGCCGCCGGACCGGTCGCCGCCCAACCGGCACCGGACCGCACCGCCGAGCCGGCCGCCGCCGGCTACCGGGTGCTCGGGCCCCGGACCCTCGCCGACCGCAACGCGGTGGCCCGCACCGGGGCCGCCATCGACTACTCCGAACACGGCGTCCTGCACGTCTCGGCCACCGCCGGCGAGGCCGCCGCCATCGGCAGGCTCGGCTTCCGGCTGGAGCCGCTCGCCCCGCCACCGAACGCCGAACGCGGCGCCGGCGAGGTGGGCACGCTGGCCTTCCCGCCCGCCGACTCCAACTACCACGACTACGCGGAACTGACCGCCGTCGTGAACCAGACCGTCGCCGACCACCCGGCCATCGCCCGCAAGATCAGCATTGGTACGTCGTACGAGGGTCGCGACCTGATGGCCGTGAAGATCTCCGACAACGTCGGCACCGACGAGAACGAGCCGGAGATCCTGTTCAACTCCCAACAGCACGCCCGCGAGCACCTGACCGTCGAGATGGCGATCTACCTGCTCAACCTCTTCACCGACAGCTACGGCAGCGACTCCCGGATCACCAACATCGTCAACAGCCGGGAGATCTGGATCGTGCCGACGGTCAACCCGGACGGCAGCGAGTACGACATCGCCACCGGGTCGTACCGGTCCTGGCGCAAGAACCGCCAGCCCAACAGCGGCTCGTCAAACGTCGGCACCGACCTCAACCGCAACTGGGGCTACAACTGGGGCTGCTGCGGCGGCTCCTCCGGGTCGACGTCGTCGGAGACCTACCGCGGCCCGTCCGCGTTCTCCGCCCCCGAGACGCAGGCGCTGCGCAATTTCGTCAACAGTCGTGTCGTCGGCGGCACCCAGCAGATCAAGGCCAACATCGACTTCCACACCTACTCGGAGCTGGTGCTCTGGCCGTACGGCTACACGACCGCGAACACCGCCACCGGGATGAGCGCCGACCAGTACAACACGTTCGCCACCATCGGCCAGCAGATGGCGGCCACCAACAACTACACCCCGGAGCAGTCCAGCGACCTCTACATCACCGACGGCGACAGCCTCGACTGGATGTGGGCCACCCACAACATCTGGGCGTACACCTTCGAGATGTACCCCGGCTCGTCCGGCGGCGGCGGCTTCTACCCGCCCGACGAGGTGATCACCGCGCAGACCACGCGCAACCGGGAGGCGGTGCTGCTGCTCAGCGAGTACGCCGACTGCCCGTACCGGGCCATCGGCAAGCAGTCGCAGTACTGCGGCGGTGGCGGCGGCACCACGGTCTGGTCGGACACCTTCGAGACCGCCACCGGCTGGACCACCAACCCCGCCGGCACCGACACCGCCACCCTCGGGGCCTGGGAACGGGGTGCCGCCCAGGCCACCACGTCCTCCGGCGCCAAGCAGCTCACCCCGTACGCCGGATCCAACGACCTGGTCACCGGCCAGCTCGCCGGCTCGGCGGCGGGTGACTACGACGTCGACGGCGGCGTGACCAGCGCCCGGTCCCCGGCGGTGACCCTGCCGTCGTCCGGCACGCTGACCCTCTCGCTGGCCTGGTACCTGGCGCACGGCTCGAACGCCTCGTCGGCCGACTACCTGCGGGTGAGCGTGGTGCACAACGGCGGCACCACGGCCCTGCTCACCGAGGCCGGCGCGGCCGCCAACCGCAACGGGACCTGGGCGGTGGCGAACCTCAACCTCACCCCGTACGCCGGCCAGTCGGTCCGCATCCTCGTCGAGGCGGCGGACGCCTCCGGAGCCAGCCTGGTGGAGGCGGCTGTGGACAACGTCACCATCATGTCCTCCTGATCGGGTGGGGCCCCGCTCCGCCCCCGGCGGGGCCCCACCACCCGCTCCCGAGACTCCCGATCCGGGACATATGCCGCCCCCGTGACCACGATCCCGATCGACGAGTGTTGATCAACACTTGATCGATCCGGCACGTCCCGGCGGTGCGCTACCGTCTTATCGACCACTCCGCAGCGAAGCCGGTGCGAAACCGGCGCTGTCCCGCAACTGTGATGCCCCGCCCGACGGCGGGGACGAGCCAGGTCGCCTGCGGATGGGTCGCGACACGCGCTCTCGAGGAAGGGCGCCTCGTGGGCGGGCGTACGAATCCTGTCGGCGAAGCACCACACTCCTCGACCGACAGGAGGCCCCCATGTTCAGACGTACCCCTCGGCTCTTCGCCGCGACCCTCGCGGTCGCCGCGCTCGCCCTCGGCGCCTGCGCCGAGAAGACCGACGACAAGCCGAGCGCGGGCACCGCCGCCGCCAACTACCCGGTGACGGTCGGCGCGCTCACCCTCGACAAGCGTCCCGAGAAGATCGTGTCGCTCTCGGCCAGCGCCACCGAGATGCTCTTCGCGATCGGCGCGGGCCCGCAGGTGAGTGCGGTCGACGACCAGTCCAACTACCCGGCCGACGCGCCCAAGACCGACCTGTCCGGCTTCCAGCCCAACGCCGAGGCGATCGCCGGCAAGAACCCCGACCTGGTGGTGCTCTCCAACGACATCAACAAGATCGTCGACCAGCTCGGCAAGCTGAAGATCCCGGTGTACCTGACCCCGGCCGCCACCACGCTGGACGACTCGTACCGGCAGATCACCGAGCTGGGCACCCTGACCGGGCACGCCGACCAGGCCGCCGACGTCGCCACCGGGATGAAGGACGACATCGCCAAGCTGGTCAAGGACCTGCCGCAGCGTGCCGAGAAGCTCACCTACTACCACGAGCTGGGCCCCGAGCTGTACAGCGCGACCAGCAAGACCTTCATCGGCTCGCTCTACAGCCAGGTCGGCCTCGTCAACATCGCCGATGCGGCTGACGCCGACGGCAAGAGCGGCGGCTACCCGCAGCTCTCCCAGGAGTTCATCGTCAAGGCCGACCCGGACTTCGTCTTCCTGGCCGACTCCAAGTGCTGCCAGCAGAACGGCGACTCGGTCAAGGCCCGCAGCGGCTGGGCCGGCCTCACCGCCGTGAAGAACAACCAGGTGGTCACGCTTGACGACGACATCGCCTCCCGCTGGGGCCCGCGGATCGTGGACCTGCTCCGGGTGATCATCGACGCGGTCGCCAAGGTGCCCGCGTGATGACGACCCGTCGGTGACCGGGACGCCGATGGCCGCCCCGCCACCCACCACCCCGCCGGCCGGGACGCCCTCCACGTCCCGGCCCGGCGGGCTGCCGTCCGTCGCTGGGCTGCCGTCTTCTGGCCAGCCCGGGGGGCTGCCGTCCGTCGCTGGGCTGCCATCGGCCGGCGGGCTGCCGTCCGGCGCCCGGCGCGCGGGGTTGCCCTCCGCCGGGGTGCGGCCCGCCGAGGTGCGCAAACGCTGGTTGGTCGCCGGCGTCCTCGCGGTGCTCGTCGCGCTCCTCGCCGGGGTGTCGCTCGGGCCGGTCAGCCTGCCGCCGGGCAGCGTCGCCGCCGAGTTGCTCAACCTGATCCCCGGGGTGCACCTCGACAGCGGGCTGACCGAGCGGGAAATCGCCATCGTCACCGAACTGCGGCTGCCCCGGGTCGTGCTGGGCCTCCTCGTCGGCGGTCTGCTCGCCCTGGCCGGCGGCTGCTACCAGGGTGTGTTCCGCAATCCGCTGGCCGACCCGTACCTGCTCGGCGTGGCCGCCGGCGCGGGCCTCGCGGTCACCGCGGTGATCGCCCTCGGCGGCGTCGGTCGGCAGGGCGCGATCTCCGGGCTGCCGTTGACCATCCCACTGGCCGCGTTCGCCGGCTCGCTACTCGCCGTGACGATGACCTACCTGCTCGGCGCGGCCGGCGGGCGGAGCAGGTCTCCGGCGATGCTGATCCTGGCCGGGGTCGCGGTCTCCGCGTTCCTCTCCGCCGGGCAGACGTACCTGCTCCAGCGGCACTCCGACAGCATCCAGCCGGTCTACTCCTGGCTGCTCGGCCGGCTGGCCACCGCAGGTTGGCACGACGTGCTGCTGGTGCTGCCGTACGCCGCCCTGACCACCGTGGTGGTGCTGCTGCACCGCCGCGAGCTGGACGTCCTCGCGGTCGGCGACGACGAGGCGAGGAGCCTCGGCCTGCACCCGCAGCGCACCCGCTACCTGCTGATCGCCGCCGCGTCGCTGGGCACCGCCGCGGCGGTCTCCGCGACGGGGCTCATCGGCTTCGTCGGCATCATCGTGCCGCACACCGTCCGGCTGCTCGCCGGGTCGAGCTACCGGGTGATCCTGCCGCTGTCACTGCTGTTCGGGGGCGCTTTCCTGGCCCTGACCGACGTGGTGGCCCGGACCGCCGCCGCCCCGGCCGAGGTGCCCATCGGCGTGGTCACCGCACTGCTCGGCGGCCCGTTCTTCGTCCTCGTGCTGCGGACCGCCCGACGGGTGCTCACGTGAGCCCCGAGCCCGGACCGGCGGGCGTGTCCGCTCCCCGGCAGGTCGAAGCGCCGGCCGTCGAGGTGCGGGGGTTGCACGTCAGTCTGGGCGGCACGCCGATCCTCACCGGCGTCGACCTCACGGTCGCGGCCGGCGAGTGGGTCACCGTGATCGGCCCGAACGGCGCCGGCAAATCCACCCTGCTGCGCGCCGTCGGCGGCCTGCTGCCCGCGCCGGAGGCCATCACCCTGTTCGGTACGCCGAGCACCGCACTGCGCCGCCGCGACCGCGCCCGGGTGGTGGCGACGGTGACGCAGTCCCCGGTGGTGCCGCCCGGCATGTCGGTGCTGGACTACGTGCTGCTCGGCCGCACCCCCTACATCCCGCCGCTGGGTCGGGAGTCGACCGCGGACGTCGCCGCGGTGCACGAGGTGCTGGACCGCCTGGACCTCACCGGCTTTCACCGCCGCGAGCTGGCGACCCTCTCCGGGGGCGAACGACAACGTGTCTTCCTCGCCCGCGCGCTCGCCCAGGGCGCGACGCTGCTGCTGCTCGACGAGCCGACCAGCGCGCTGGACATCGGTCACCAGCAGGAGGTTCTGGAGCTGGTCGACCAGTTGCGTCGCGCGCACGGCCTGACGGTGCTCGCCACCATGCACGATCTCTCGCTGGCCGGGGAGTACGCGGACCGGATGGTGATGCTGGCCGACGGCCAGGTGGTGGCGACCGGGACGCCGCACGAGGTGCTTACCGAACACCTCCTCGCCATCCACTACCGGGCCAGCGTCCGGGTGGTCCCCGGCACCAACGGCCCTCTGGTGGTCCCCATCCGCCCCCGCCCGGCCTGACCCTCGCCGTCACCCGAGGTCGATGACCGAGAAGAGTGCTCCCTGGGGGTCGCGGAGGGAGGCGAACCGGCCGGTCGGGATGTCGCGGGGTGGCACGAGGATCGTTCCGCCCAGTTCGGCGGCGCGGGCGGCGGCGGCGTCCGCGTCGGTCACCGCGAAGTACACCGTCCAGTACGCCGGGAGGTCGGCCGGGTAGCCCTCGCCCAGCGGCGGCATCATGCCGGCGACGATCCGCGCGCCGAGCCGCCATGCCGTGTACGTCATCGCCCCGACCTGCTGCTCGTCCGGCTGCCAGCCGAACACCAGCTCGTAGAAGACCTTCGCGCCCTCCGGGTCGGGGGTGACCAGTTCGTTCCAGCTCATCGCGCCGGGCACGTTGAACACCTCGGCACCGGGCATCGTCAGCGGCTGCCAGACGCTGAACGTGGCGCCCGCCGGGTCGGCGAACACCGCCATCCGGCCCCGGTCGAAGACCTCGAACGGCGGCACCACGACCTGCCCGCCGGCCCGTTCGACCCGGCCGGCGACCAGTTCCGCGTCGTCGGTGGCGACGTACGTCGACCAGATCGGCACCTGGTCGGGGATGGCCGGCGGGCCGGCACCGGCCACCGGCCGGCCGTCGAGCAGGAAGACTGTGTAACCGCCCGCCTCGGGTTCCGGTGTCACCCGTCCGGTCCAGCCGAACAGTTCGGGGTAGAAGCGCCGCGCGTCGGTCAGGTCCGGGGTGGCCAGGTCGGCCCAGCACGGCGTACCCGGCGGGACGGTGCTCACGTCAAGACCCCTCTCGGCCGGCGGCCACGGGCGGCCCCCCTGCCGGAATCCTGGCACCGTCCCGCTGTGGCACGGGGCAAAAACGTGCGAATCGTCAGCTGAACCGGCGACCCTCGTCCCGTCGGTACGCCCAGGCAGCGAGGGAGGCGAGCAGCACGACCCAGACGCCGAGCATGATCAGCGCCAGCGGCTCGACCGGGTAGTCGCCGACCGCCGACCACATGAGTTCGGCCGCGCCCCGGGTGGGCAGGAACGGCGCGATCGTCTCGATGAACCCGGGCGCGTCTCCCGGGGCGGAGAGCAGCCCGCCGCCGAACGCGAGCGGCAGGAAGACGACCTGCGCCACCACGATCGCCGCCTTGCTGGGCAGCGAGTAGCCGATGGCGAGCCCCATCAGCGTGAACGGCACCGAGATGACGGCCACCGTGACGGCGGTCAGCAGGAACGCCAGCGGGGTGACCCGGGCCGGGGTCAGCGTCGCGCCGATCACCACGACCGGGATCAGCGAGAGGTAGGTCAGCGCGAGGCCGGCCAGCACCCGGCCCGCGAAGCGGGGCGCGGGTCCGGCCGGCAGGGTCCGGGTGTACGGGTTCCACGGCTGGTCGCGGTCCTCGGCGACGCCGACGCCGTACTGGAAGATGTTGGCGCTCATCACCGAGAAGGTGACCATCGACGCGGTGGCGAAGGTGGCGCCGACCGCGTCGTCACCGGTGAACGGCACCACGAAGAAGATCATGGCGGCGGCGGGGAAGAAGGCGCTGCCGAAGACGGCCACCGGGATCCGGATGATCTCCAGAAGTTGGTAGCGGGCGTGGACCAGGGCGAGCTGCACGGTGCGCCTCCTCAGACGGTGGTGGGTCGGCCGCCGGCAGCGGCGGTGGTGGCGGGGTCGTCGGGGGTGGACTGCGCGGCGACGTGGGCCTGCTCCTGGCTGCCCGTCCCGCTGGTGATGGCGAGGAACGCCTCCTCCAGCGAGGTGGGCCGCACCTCCAGGTCGGTGAACGCCGCTCGGGAGCCGACCAGCGCCCGGACCAGTTCGTCGGCGTCGGTGGTGAGCAGGTGCAGGCGTCCGTCGATCCGTTCGGCGCGTACGACGCCGGGCAGTTCGGGCAGCTCGTCGGCGACCAGGCTGACCCGGCGTACGCCGACGATGCCGCGGACGGCCTCGACGGTGTCGTCGGCGAGCACCCGACCCTGCCCGATCACCACCACGCGGTGGGCGAGCGCCTCCACCTCCTCCAGGTAGTGGCTGCTCAGCAGGACGGTTCCGCCGTCGGTGTGGAACGCGCGGATCGCGTCCCACAGGGTGTGCCGGGCCTCGACGTCCAGACCGGTGGTCGGTTCGTCGAGCAACACGAGCCGGGGCCGGCCGACGAACGCCAGCGCCACGGCCAGCCGGCGACGCTGGCCGCCGGAGAGCCCGCCGGTCTGCCGCCGGGCGAGGTCGCCCAGGCCGAAGCGGTCGAGCAGCTCATCCCGGGGCACCGGGTCGGGGTAGTGCGCGGAGACGAAGTCGACGACCTCGCCGACGCGCAGCGTGCCAGGCAGGCCGGTCTCCTGCGGGGTGACGCCGATCTGCCGTCGGGACGCCGGGTCGCGGGGGTCGCGGCCGAACAACTCGACCCGGCCCGAACTGGGTCGACGCAGACCGACCAGCAGGTTCATCAGGGTGCTCTTGCCGGCGCCGTTGGGACCGAGCAGGCCGACGAGCTCGCCGGCCCGGACCTCCAGGTCGACGCGGTCGAGGGCGAGGACGTCGCCGTACCGGCGGCTGGCCTGGTCGGCGCGGGCGAGGGTCATGACTGCTCCTTCGACGGGGTGGGGCCGAGCTGGGCGGGATCGAGCAGGGTGCGGATGGCTTCGGTGTACTCCTCGAACGCCAGCCGGCCCCGCCGGCTGAGCCGGATCAGGGTGGCCGGGGTGCGTCCACGATGGGTCTTGCTGATCTCGACGTACCCGGCGTCCTCCAGCTTGCGCAGGTGGACGGAGAGGTTGCCGGCGGTCATCGCGAGCAGTTCCTGGAGTCGTGGAAACGTGATCCGGTCCCCGTCGCCGAGCGCGGAGAGCGCGGCGACGACCCGCAGCCGCGCCTGGGCGTGGATGACCGGGTCGAGGTCGGTCATGACCGCCGTCGCTGGCGCAGGCGGGCGATGGCTCCGGCGATCAGGATCCCGACCCCGCCGGCCACCGAGACGACAAGCGCGTGCCAACCCGGCCCGGCGCTCACGCCGACCACGTTGATCACGCTGATCCAGACGCCCAGCCGGAACAGGTCCCGGTCCAGCCAGATCGCGCCGCCCGCCATGTGCAACGCCCCCGTCAGCCCCACGGCGGCAGCGGACCAGAGCAGCGCCGCCAGATCGTGCGGCAGGTGATCCGAGACCCGGCCGACCGCCGCGTACACGCTCATCGAGCCCAGGGCCCAGGCCCACCCGTACCAGCG
The DNA here is from genome assembly GCF_040608335.1 of Micromonospora sp. NPDC005194. NCBI lineage: Bacteria > Bacillati > Actinomycetota > Actinomycetes > Micromonosporales > Micromonosporaceae > Micromonospora > Micromonospora sp. NPDC005194. Next base: position 218,003 of record NZ_JBEXIA010000007.1, read on the forward strand.
GCCGCGCCGGGCCGAGTCCCCGGTCACCTGGCCGTACGCCCGCGCGCCGGCCACGGCCTGGATCGCGCCGGCGGCCACCAGCAGGACGAAGAGCGCGGTCAGGGGCAGCCAGTCGGGCAACCGGACCAGCACCCGGCCACCCGGGGAGTAGCGCAGGAAGAACAGCCCGAAGCCGACCAGCCAGGCCACGCCCCACGGCCAGTAGAGCAGCCGGGCGTCGGGTTCCAGCCGGGAGACCGTGGCCGCCCGCTGGTCACGGATCAGTTGGAGTGCCGTAGCGGCGTCGGCGGGGGGTCGATCATCGTCCTGTTCCACGCAAACAACTTTACGGCGCAAAGCTGAAGTCGTGTGCCCCGCTCCGGTGGCGGGTACCCGACAGCGACGCTTGGCGCCTACGGTGGGACTCGTCAGTGGCTGATCCGTCGCACCGGACACAGTGGCACAGGACACAGAGGAGGGCCGGCATCAGTTACCAGTCGCGGCTGACCAACCTCGTCGAGCCGGACGAACTGCGGGCCGCCGCCGAAACCCGGATCGTCTGGTCCGTGCCCCGGCCGGCGGTGGCCGACGCCCGGGTGGGTTGGCACCGGCTCAACCCGAAGCGGCTCCGGATCGAGTTCATCGACGGCTCGTGGCTGGCGTTCACGGTGCCGATCGCCGAGCCCGGCACGCCACTTCGCGAGATCGCCGCCGCACTCACCGGCCGCTGACCCGCTCGACCCGCCGCGAGCACCGGCGAGCTGGCCGTGGTCTGCGGCATCGCCGCCGGGGACAGCGCGGCCTACAGCGGTGCCGACTCCAGTGGTGCGGCCTGCGACGGTGTCTGCGGCGGCGCGGGCAGCAGTGGCGCGGGCAGCGGTTCGCGGTGCAGCACCGAGAGGCGGGACACCGCGCGGGTGAGCACCACGTACAGCCGGTGCAGCCCGCGTGGTTCGGCCGCGACGATCGCGGCCGGCTCGACCACCACCACGTGGTCGTACTCCAGACCCTTGACCAGCGTCGCGGGCACCACGGTGACCCGCTCCGCGGCGGCGGCGACGTCGTCGGCGGTCGCGGTGGCGACGCCGGCGGCGGCCAGCGCCGCGCGCAGCTCGTCGACCGCGTCGTCCGCGGCGATCACACCGACCGAACCGTCGTGCGAGAGCGCCGCCTGTACCTCGGCCACCGTCGCGGCGGTCAGATCGGTCACGGTACGCACATCCAGGCCGCCGTCGTGACGCAGCGACTCGGCCGGCGGTACGTCCACCGCCAGCGCCGGCAGCAGCAGGTTGGCGAACGCGACCACCGCGGCGGGCACCCGGAAACCGATTGTCAGCGGAACCACCACGGCGTCCGGCTTGCCGAGGTGGGTCAGGGACTCCCGCCAGTCGGTCGCCGCCCACGGCGCGGTGCCCTGCGCGAGGTCACCGAGCAAGGTGACGGAGCCGTGCTCACTGCGGCGGGCGATGGCCCGACACTGCATGGGAGAGAGATCCTGAGCCTCGTCCACCACCACGTGCCCGAATCCGGAGGGGCGCTCCAGCAGCCCGGCAGCCTCGTCGACCAGCACCGCGTCGGCGGCGGTCCAGCGGGCGGCCTTCGGCGTACGGGCCGGCTTCGCCCAGACCAGCAGCGCCTGCTCGGCGTCGCTGAGCAACCCGTCCGCCGCGGCGGCGAGTCGGGCCGGGTCGGAGAGCAGGCCGTGCACCAGCCCTTCCGGGGTGAGCGCCGGCCAGACCGCGTCCAGGAAGTCCACCACCGGCCGGCATCGGCTCATCCGGCGCAGCCACGCGTCGCTGGGCGACTCCGCTCGCCGCGCCTCGGCCTGCCGTTGCAGCAGACTCACCACGCGTGCCCGGACCCGCTCCCGGCCGGTGCCGTACGGCAGCCCCTCCCGACGGGTCTCCTCGACGATCCGGTGCAGCGGCTCCAGCCCGATCCGCCATCGGAACGAACCGTCCGACACGGTGATCGAGTCGGCCGGCGTACCGATCTGTGTCTGCACCGCGCGCCGCAGGACGCTCGCCATCCGCGCATCGTGCTTCAGCGCGGCCACGGTCGGCGCCTCCACCGCCCGCACCGGTACCCGTGAGATCAGCTCCTCCACGGTGGCCTGCTCGACCTCGACCTCACCGAGCGCCGGCAGCACCGCCGCGATGTACGACAGGAACGCCCTGTTCGGGCCCACGATCAGCACACCCGCCCGCCGCAGCCGCTCGCGGTGCAGATAGAGCAGGTACGCGGCCCGATGCAGGCCGACCGCCGTCTTGCCGGTGCCCGGCGCCCCCTGCACGCAGATTGAGTCGGCCAGGTCGGCCCGAACCAGCTCGTCCTGCTCCGGCTGGATCGTGGCGACGATGTCGCGCATCGGCCCGACGCGCGGTCGCTCGATCTCGGAGGTGAGAATCCGACTGGACGTGCCCAGTTCCTCGCCCCGGTCCAGCCGCTCATCCTCGAAACTGGTCAAGACCCCGTTGCTGAACCCGAACCGCCGCCGGACCGCCACACCCTGCGGATCCCGCGCGCTGGCCCGGTAGAACGACCGGGAGACCGGCGCCCGCCAGTCCAGCACCAGCGGCTCGCCGTGCTCGTCGGTCACATGCCGCCGCCCCACGTGATACCGCCGACCGTCATGGTCACCGCCGCCGCCGCCGCCGCCGCCGCCGCTGCCGCCGCCCCACCCCGGCCCCGCACACCCCCCCCCCCCCCCCCCCCCACCCCCCCCCCCCCCCCCGCCCCCCCCCCCCCCCCCCCCCCCCCCCCCCC